>CAIWHY010000495.1 GCA_903912585.1 uncultured Thermoleophilia bacterium
GTCCACTGGAACTTCGTCCACTGGAACTTGGTCCACTGGAACTTCGTCCACTGGAACTTGGTCCACTGGAACTTTGTCCACTGGAACTTCGTCCACTGGAACTTCTTCCATGCCGTCGGCCAGTCATAGGGCGTCCATCCATACGTTGCCCCGACCCGCGTCATCCACGCGTTGTAGGTGGCCGGCGTGAGGAACTTGAGGCCGTTGCCGAGATCCTGGGACAGGCCCTTCTTCTGGCTGCCCTTGGCGATGACCCGGTCCTTGAGGGCGCCGGCGACGTCCAGGGCTCCGGCGCCTTGCTGATAGGCGCTCCCTCCGGCGACCGGGTCGGCCGAGTCCATGAGGCGAAGCTTGACGTCGGCGGGGGAGAGGCTCGGGTCCTTCTGCAGCAGCAACGCCACGGCGCCGGCCACGACCGGAGTCGAGCAACTCGTGCCCGAGAGCATGAGATAGCTGGGCGTGGCGTCCGCGGTCGCAGTCGGGACGTACGTGTCGACCGGGATCAGGTTGGCCGGGAAGTTCGTGTCGATGAAGGAGTCGGGCACGCGCAGGGAGATCACGCGGTTGCCCGGGGCTACGAGGTCGGGCTTCGCATACTCGTCGAAGAGCGTGGGTCCCCAGGAGCTGTACGCGGCCACCGCGTCGTCGCTCGTGCTTGGAGTCTGCTGCGTATCCGTGGCGCCCACAGTGACGACGTAGGGATCGTTGCCGGGAGCCACCACGCCGCCCATCCCGAAGTCGCCCTCATTGCCGGCGGCGGCCACGACGACGATGCCCGCCTTGACCGCGGCCTCGCAGGCGAGGTCGACGGGGTCGACGCTGGCGGGCCCCAAGGGATCGCCGCCGATGGAGATGTTCAGCACGCGGATGTTGTACTGGTCCTTGTGAGCGATCGCCCACGCGATGCCGGCGATGAGCGTCGAAGAGCGGCCGGCGCCCGTGTCGTCCAGCACCTTGATGCCCACGATGTTGGCCGCCGGGGCCACGCCGCGGAACTGCATCGTGGCTTGCCCGCCGCTGTCCATCGGGAGAGAAGCGGTGCCGTCGCCGGCGATCACGCCGGCGATGAACGTGCCGTGACCGGCGTCGTCATACGGCGTGGCGCCACCGTTGACGAGGTCCATCCAGCCGACGATGCGGCTTGCTCCCAGATCGGTGCCCGTCGTCACGCCCGTGTCGAGCACGGCGACGGAGACGCCACTGCCGTCCGGGCCGCCGTTCACCGGTGGCGCGACGTTGCCGAGGCCGATGGCGAGGTTCGTGATATCCATGGAGGCGCTGTTGCCGAGCCCGTACACCGGGTTGTCCGCGACGATCCCCGTCACGAAGTCCTGGTTGGCCAAGTTCGCGATCTCGTCCGGGGTGAGCGACGCGGCGACGCCGTCGACCAAGGGGACGTTCGTCGTGTCGACGCCCTCGGGGATCGCGGCCGTCACCTCGCTGAGGCTGTCGGGCGCGTACACGATGACCGGCACGGCCTGGTCGCCACCGGTGGCATCCACCACCGTCTGAACGCTCGAATCGATCTTTGGGTTGGCGAGCTGGCCGGTGGCCAACGCCGAAACCGGCAAGGCCAAGAGACCGAGCAGCACGATGGCCGGTATGAGGAACTTCTTGCTCATCTGTATCGCCTCCACAGCAGTCCTCCTGGGGCCTATCGGCTTGCTCAAGGCCGGTGGACGTTGGGGGGGCTCGCCTGAAGTGAGGCTGTGGGACGCGCGCCTGGGGCTTGGGCTGAACGCGAGGTTCGCTGAGGCGAAGATCGGATTCGGCAACCGAGCTATCTTGATCATCCAAGACCTCTGGCTTTGCGTCCCTGCCTCACGGCAGGTTTGCCTTTGTCGTTCTCTGACGGTATCGGCCGCCACGCCGGGAAGTTGAGCTTTCCTAGACAAAAAGGCAAACGAAGTGTTGCCGCCCTGGCTACACCCGGCCGCGGCGGCGGGCAAGTCACGCTGTCCGGGCGCGTCTTTCGCCGCACCGGCCGGTGGTCCTGGCGTAGTACGGCCGGATGGTAGACTAGGACCGTGACTGCCCGTGAGTCCTTGGTGAGGTCCTCGCAGGCAGTCCTCGCCACCTCGCTGTCGCGTGTCTCTAGGGCAGGCGCGCTCGGAGAAGGGAGAAGGCCGATGAGCCGTACTGACGGTCTCTACACCGCGGTGCAGAGGCAGGTGATCAACCAGATGCTCAAGCTGGCGTCCAGCGACGACAAACGCAAGATCGTCCGGGCGTTCCATCTGGCGGAGAGGATCACCCCCGACCAGTACAAAGGCTCAGTGCGTTTCGTCACCGAGAAGGTCAAGGACGACCATCCGGCACTGGCGATCGCCAAGCACGTCACCACAAGGCTCAGCCCGCGCTGCCGCGACCGTTTCATCGAATGCCTCATCGTGAACAACCTTCTTCGCGGCGTGGCAAAGCGGCGCGAGCTCATCGACGGGAGCGGCTTTGCCGCGCCGACGACGATCCTCATGAGCCCTACCATGCGCTGCAATCTCTCGTGTGACGGGTGCTACGCGGCCGAGTACTTGCCCGACCAGGACCTCGGCCGCGGGCTGATGCAGAAGATCGTGGACGAGGGCAACGACATGGGCGTCTACCTGTTCACGCTTCTCGGCGGCGAGCCGTTCATGTGGGACGAGCTGCTCGACTTCGCGCGCGAGAACAAAGACGCCTACTTCCAGGTGTTCACCAACGGCACGCTCCTGGATCACGACACGATCGACGAGCTCGCCCAGGTCGGCAACATCGCCCCGATGCTCAGCGTCGAGGGCACGTCCGAGATGACCGACGCTCGTCGTGGCTGGGGCGTGCACGGGCAGGTCATGGACGTCATGGACCACCTCGGCGACGCCGGTGTGCTGTTCGGCTACTCGGTCACCGTGGCCCGAAACAACTGGCGCATGCTGGTCAGCGACGAGTTCGTCGGCCCGCTCGTCGCCAAGGGCGCGGTGCTCGGCTGGCACTTCCTCTACATGCCGGTGGGGCGCGACCCCAGCACCGAGATGATGCTCACACCCGAGGAGCGCAACCAGTTCCGCCTCGGCATCCAGCGCGTCCGCAACACCCAGCCGCTGTTCGCGGTGGACTTCTGGGGCGACGCCCCTTACGTCCACGGATGCATCGCCGGCAGGCACTACGTGCACATCAACAGCGAGGGCTGGGTCGAGCCCTGCATCTTCACGCACTTCGCGACCGACAACATCCGCGAAATGAGCCTGCTCGAGGCGTTCAACTCGACGTACTTCCGCGAGATCCGGCGCAGGCAGCCCTTCAACCACAACCTGCTCATGCCGTGCATGCTCATCGACAACCCGATGATGTCGCGCGAGATAATGGAGCTCACGGGCGCTCACCCTACGCACCCCGGAGCGGAGAGCATGTTCACCCAGCTCCGCGGGCCGCTCGACGCGTACTCCGCGGAGGTCAACAGGGTCTACACCCCGATCTGGGAGTGCCTGGCCGGCGGGGGAAGGCCGCAGCGCGAAGGCGAGCCGGCGCCGGTGAAGTAGCGCCACTTGCTCCCGGGCGAGCCGCCGCGGCCGCCTAGGGGATTCGTGGTAGCCTGTCGAAACTGAGTCTGCAGGGACCGGGATCACCCGTGGCGAGACCTCATCCCCACAATCGCGCCGTCCGCGCGGCGGCCGTCTCCACCCTCGCCTTGCTGGCGGCGCTGGCGGCCATCTGGCTGGCGCCGCGGGTGAGCGACGCGGTCGCGGCGTGGATACGCACGCCTGCCGTGCGCACTCACGAACTTGCTCTGCGGAACGACTTGCCCGTCGAGCCCGCTCACGGCGTGACCGTCCCGGGCAGACGCAAGGGGGCGAGCACGTCTTCGGCGGGCGTGGTCAATCCCTCGGCGGCCGCAGTCACGCTCGACGCCGGCATGCGTTTCACGGTGCTCGGCCTGACCTGCCGGCCGCCGGCGAGGCATGGCGGCGTGGTCGTGTGCCTGCGCACGAGCGGGGACGGCGTGACCTGGAGCTCTTGGTACTCCTCGGGACTCGAAGTCGCGAACGACGCCTCCTCCCGCAGCCCGCAGGCCTTCATCGAGGCGCTGTGGACCGGTGCCGGCCGCTACGTCCAGGTCGCGGCGCGAGCCGCCGCCGGCAGCGCGCCCGGGCCTGTGCGGCTGCGGGACGTCCGCTTGGTGACCATCAACAGCACCGAGGACGCAGACGCGGGCGCCGCGGTCGTCGGCGTGCTGCGCCGCGTCGCGTGCGCTGTGGCCGGTCTCGAGCTCGCGTCCCCGGCCAGCGCGATGACGACGCGCCCGGAGATCGTGACGCGGGCGCAGTGGGGCGCCGACGAGTCCTGGCGCCGCGGGACCCCCAGCTACGCGCCGGTCCTCATGGCGTTCGTGCACCACACAGACAGTGGCAACAAGTACACGCCCGCCCAGGCGCCGGCCATCGTGCGGGCGATTTACGCCTACCACACGAAGTCGCTGGGCTGGAGCGACGTCGGCTACGACTTCCTCATCGACCGTTACGGGGCCATCTACGAAGGGCGGTACGGCGGGGTGACCAAGGGCGTCATCGGCGCGCAGGTGCTCGGCTTCAACACGGGCAGCACCGGCGTGTCGATCATGGGCACGTTTGTCAGCGCCACGCCTCCGCCGGCGGCCGTGGCGTCCCTCGAGCAGCTGCTCGCCTGGAAGCTCGACGTGCACCACGTGGATCCACTCGGGACCGGCACGCTCACCTGCGGCTACGGTCAGAAGTTCCAGACCGGCGAGCTGGTGACGTTCCCCGCCATCGCCGGTCATCGGCAGGCGAACTACACGGATTGCCCGGGCAGCACCCTCTACGCGCTGCTGCCCGCCATCCGCAAGGTCGTCGCCGGCATCGGCCAGCCCAAGATCTACTCGCCGACGGTCAGCGACATCGCGATCAGCCCGAACGGCGACGGCGTTCAGGACACGACGACGGTGGCATTCGCGCTGTCCGAGGCCGCCGACTGGGCGATCTCCATCCGCGACGCCGGCGGCGCGCTGGTGAGGCAGGCCACCGGCAACGGGACCTCCGCGTCACTCACCTGGGCCGGCAGGAACGACCAGGGCGAGCTGCTGCCCGAGGGCACCTACTCGCTCACGGCGACGGCCACGTCCGCGAACGGTGAGGCGCGGGCAGCCACGGCGGAGATCCTCCTCGACCAGACTCCGCCCAGCGTGGTGAGTGCGGCAGTCGTTCCCGCAGCCTTCAATCCGGACGTGGACCCGGCGAGCAATCACGCGACGCTCACGTTCGTGCCAAGCGAGAGCGGCACGGCGCGCGTGTCGGTCCTGGACGGCGGCGGGAAGGTAGTGCGCCGCCTCACGGCCTGGATGCCCGTGGCAGCGCAGTCGCAGGCCGTGCCTTGGGACGGGAAGGTCCGCAGCGGAGACGCACTCGTCGCCGCGCCCGAGGGCCGCTACTCGTTCGCCGTCGAACTCCGTGACTTCGCAGGCAACAGCGCCACCGCCGGGGGCGACGTCGTCGTGGACAGGACGCTCGGGGCAGTGTCCGTGGACACGCCCGTCATCTCGCCCGGCGGCGACGGCGTGAAGGACGCGGCGACGGTCAGTTTCACGCTGGCGCGGCCCGCGGACACGAAGGTCGCGGTGCTACGCGGCGTCACGGTCCTGGCGACGCTGGGCGTGAGCAGTTCAGCGGCCGGCGTTCAGACCGTGACCTGGGACGGGAAGCTGGACAGCGGCGCGTACATCGACAGCGGGGACTACACGGTGAGGGTCACGGCCAAGGGAAGCTGGGGGACGACGATGGCGCTGGCCCCGCTCAGCGTGGACACGATGCGTCCTCGTCTGGCCGTGCCGGCGACGCTGACCGTGGCGCGCGGCGTCCGTGCGAGAGTGCACTACGTCGTCCGTGACCGGTACAGTCCGAGCGTGAGAGTCACGGTGACCGTGAGCGGACCAAAGCTCGCCGCTCCCGTGAGCATCAAGCTGGGTTGGGTCAAGCAGGGCGTGGGGCACGTGGTCTTGTGGCTGCCGCCGGGCCGCGGCGCATACGCCTTGACGTTCGCAGCGGTGGATCAGGGCGGAAACAAACAGTCGGCGACGGTGAACACCGCCGTCAGGGTACGCTGAACCTCGGTCCCGCCGGGCGCACTTGCCGGGCGGAGCCGATGGTCAGAGAGTGTGTGCGGCTGGGTCGTACGCCCGCACGCCGCGCACGATCACGACGATGACGGCGATGACGCCCACTACCAGAGCCACGCGGAGCACGGTAAGCGCGGCGAGTGCGGCCCATGCAAGCATCTGCCAAACGCCCATGATGCCCCCCTTCTCCTTTGACGGGAGCCTCCGAGAGAGCTCCTACTGTAGTTATCTCCCTGTGGAGGCCCCGGGCGCATAGGGGCGTCGCCTGAGACGGCCATGGGGTTTGTACCTGACATCACAAGAGGCCGGGGCCGGCGCGAGTCCGGCTCCCGGCCCTTGACGGGACTGAGGGCGTCAGGCGGTCAGGCGTCTGCGTGCTCGCGCCGCCAGCGGCAGTGCGGCATGGGGCAGGCGGCCATGCGGGCCGCGTCGCAGATCTCGCAGCGCTGCGCTGCGGCGCTCACCGGGAGGTCGAAGGCGCCGTCCGGCGCCTCTCCCAGGCGCAGCACGGCATGAAGCGCCCGGGACACGGCCTTCATGTCGGCGAAAGTGTCGGCCTTCTCCGGCAGGTCGATGAGGCCCATGCGCACGGCGCGTTTGCGCACCCTGCCGTCTGGAACGCAGGCGTAGGGATCGAGCGCGGAGTCGTCCCAGAGACTCAGGCGGCGCATCTCGCGCACGCTCCAGAAGGCGCGCGATTTGAGCGCTCCACCCGAGGCCGCGTGCAGGACGTCGACGGCGACGTCCGGAGCGGTGGGCGCGGGGAGGAGGCCCTGCCACGTGTCGCGCGCCTCGGCCAGCCGCGCGAAGTCGATGATCTTGCCCTTGCTGTCGCTGCGCGAGACAGGAGGGTCTACGGCATAGCGCGTCAGGTCGAACTCGCCGGCGAACACCGCGTCGACGACGCCGGCGCCCACCATGCGGCGCCAGTCGGCGTCGCCGCCCGACTCGGGCGCCGGCTGGGCGGCCAGGGCGCCGTAGCAGAGCAGCTTGAAGAAGATGCCGCCCTGCTGCTCCGGCTCGGCGAAGAAGCGGGCGCGCTCGTCGGCGTCGAGGACCTCGGCCGGGAGGCGCGGATCGGCGGCGA
>CAIWHY010000496.1 GCA_903912585.1 uncultured Thermoleophilia bacterium
CATCGAGATGATCCGCCGCGGGGAGAGCGCCGCGGCCGAGCCGGGAGGCGCGGCGAAGCCGCGCGCCGCCCGCGAGCCGGGCCGCGCCGCCACTGCGGGCGCCAATCGCTGACAGGGAGGAGGTGGCCTCATGTCTGGACACTCCAAGTGGGCCACGATCAAGCACAAGAAGGGCAAGACAGACGCGAAGAGGGGCAAGCTCTTCTCCAAGCTCTCGCGCGCCATCACGGTAGCCGCCCGCGAGGGCGGGGGCGACCCCACCATGAACATCTCCCTGGCCAACGCCGTCGAGAAAGCCAAGGCCGAGTCGATGCCCAAGGACAACATCGAGCGCGCCATCCAGCGCGGTGCCGGCGGTGCCGACGGCGAAGCCTATGAACGCATCATGTACGAGGGCTACGGTCCCGCCGGCGTGGCGATCATCGTCGACGTGCTCACCGACAACAAGAACCGCTCGGCCGCCGACGTGCGCAACATCTTCAGCAAGCACGGCGGCCAGCTCGCGCAGTCAGGCGCCGTGGCGTGGGTGTTCGAGCGCAAGGGGTCCATCGTCGTCGACGGCGCCAAGTACGGCGAGGACGACATCATGGTCGCCGCCATCGACGCCGGCGCCGACGACGTGGTGCAGGACGGCGACGAGTTCCAGGTGCTCACGGACCCGGCCGACTTCGCCGCCGTGCGCGCTGCCCTCGCCGCCGCCGGCATCGAGTACGACCAGGCCGAGCTCACGATGATCCCCAAGAACACCGTCAAGCTCGAGGAGAACGACGCGCGCAAGACCATGAAGATCGTCGACGCGCTGGAGGACAGCGACGACGTCCAGGAGGTCTTCGCCAACTTCGACATCCCCGAGGACGTCCTCGAGAGTCTGGCCGGGTAGCCGGTGATCAGGGCCGCCGGGCCCGGCCACGGGCGCGATGGGGAGGCGGGCGCAGCGGGCATGACCGTCCTCGGCTTCGACCCCGGCACGGCGAGCACGGGCTGGGGCGTCCTCCGGCAGGACGCAAACCGTCTCACCTCGCTCGGGTACGGCTGCATCGTCACCTCCGCCAGGGACGACACGCACGTGCGCCTGCGGCAGATCTACGATCAGGCGTGCGCCCTCATCAAGCGCTTCGCGCCGGACATCGTCGTGATCGAGGAGCTCTTCGTGAACGTCAACGTCAAGACGGCGCTCGCCGTCGGCCAGGCGAAGGGCGTGCTCTACCTCGCCGCCTCGGACCTCAAGGAAGCGCCGCGCGAGTATTCGCCGCTGCAGATCAAGCAGGCGGTCACGGGCTACGGCCGCGCCAGCAAGATCCAGGTCCAGGAGATGACCAAGGTCATCCTCGGCCTGCCGCGCATCCCGCAGCCGGACCACGCCGCGGACGCGCTTGCCGTGGCGATCACCCACACGCACCACAACAGCGCCGCCTTCACGGCAGCCGTGAAGCGCGCCCCGGGCGGGCGCCGATGATCGCCTCGATCCGCGGGCACCTGCTCCTGGTGGACGGCGAGCGGGCGGTGATCGAGGTCGGCGGCCTCGGCGTGGAGGTCCTTGCTTCCGGCCGCACGCTCGCTGCGGTCTCCGGCCGGCTTGGCCAGGAGGTGAGCCTCCAGACCCACCTGCACGTGCGTGAGGACGCGCTGCAGCTCTTCGGCTTCCGCAGCGTGCGCGAGCGCACCTTCTTCCTGTGGCTGGTGGCCGTGAGCGGCGTCGGCCCCAAGGTCGCGCTGGCCGTACTTTCGGGGTACCCGGTCGAGGAGCTAGAGCTCGCCGTGGCGCGCGACGACGTGAAGAAGTTCGAGAGCATCCCCGGCATCGGCAAGAAGCTCGCGCAACGGCTCGTCGTCGAGCTCGAGGACAAGGTCGGAGAGCTGCCGCCGGTGGGCGCCGGCGAAGGCGGCGCCGGCGGCGCCGCGGCCGCCGATCCGTTCATGGCGGCGCGCTCGGCCCTGCAGAACCTCGGCCTGAGCCTGCGCGAAGCCGAGGTGGCGCTGCGCGGCGCCCCCGAAGGCGCGCCGCTCGAGGACCTCCTCAAGTTCGCGCTCTCGCGCAAGGAGGCGTGATGGCCGACTCGGGCGAGCGCATCGGCGATCCCAACGAGCGCGCCGACGACCGCGACCTCGAGCTCAGCCTCAGGCCACGGCGGTTCGCCGACTTCGTCGGCCAGGGCGTGGCCAAGGAGCAGCTCCAGATCTTCGTGCAGGCCGCCAAGAACCGCGGCGACACGCTCGACCACGTGCTCATCGCCGGCCCTCCCGGCCTCGGCAAGACCACCCTGGCCGGCATCATCGCCCAGGAACTCGGGGTCGGCATGCACACCACGTCGGGGCCGGCGATGGAGCGCAAGGTCGACGTCGCCGGCCTGCTCACCAACCTGCAGGAGGGCGACGTCCTCTTCGTCGACGAGATCCACCGGCTCAACGCCGCCGTCGAAGAAGTCCTCTATCCCGCCATGGAGGACTACGAGATCGACATCATGATCGGCGAGGGCCCGGCGGCGCGCAGCATCCGCATGCAGGTCCAGCCGTTCACGCTCATCGGCGCCACGACGCGCACCGGCCTGCTCACGACGCCCCTGCGCGACCGCTTCGGCGTCTGGCAGCGCCTCGAGTACTACGAGGTCGAGGAGCTGGCGCAGATCGTGCGGCGCTCCGCCGGGATCCTGCGCGTGACTATCGACGACGACTCCGCGCTCGAGATCGCCGGGCGCTCGCGCGGCACGCCGCGCGTGGCCAACCGGCTCCTGCGCCGCGTGCGCGACTTCGCGGAGGTCCGCCACGAGGGCGTCATCGACTGCGGCATCTGCCTTGCGGCTCTCCAGCTCTTCCAGGTCGACAGCGAGGGCCTCGACAAGCTCGACCGCGACATCCTCTGCATCATCGCGCAGAAGTTCGACGGCGGTCCGGTCGGCCTCGACACCCTCGCCGTGGCCCTCGGCGAGGAGGCGGACACGGTGATGGACGTCTACGAGCCGTACCTGATCATGCAGGGCTTCCTCAAGCGCACGCCGCGCGGCCGCGTGCTCACGCGCTCCGGCTACCAGCACTGCGGCCTCACGCCACCTGCCGGTCCCGGCACGCTCTTCGCAGGGGACTGAGCGGCCGCCGCGGCTGCGCCGGCCCGCCAGCCTCGCCCCGAACTCGCCTCGCCCCGAACTCGCCTCGCCCCGAACTCGCCTCGCCCCGAACCCGCCGCGCTATACTCGGCCGATGAACGACCTCCTGCTGCACGCCTGCTGCGGACCCTGTGCCACCGTCGCCGTCCCCGCCTGGCGCGAGCGCGGCATCGAGCCCGTGGCCTGGTTCCACAACCCCAACATCCAGCCGGCCGCGGAGCTGGAGCGCCGCACGGAGAGCATGCGGCGCTTCCGCCGCGCGGCCGGTCTCGAGCTCGTCCTGGAGCCGCAGGCCGGCGATACCGCGTCGTGGGACCGCTGGGCGCTGCGGCAGCGGTCGGCGGCGCCCGACGAGCGCTGCGCCGCGTGCCTGGGCTTGCGCCTCGGCGCCGCCGCAGCCGCCGCGGCGCGCCTCGGGGTCCGGCGCTTCGGCACCACCCTCACCGTGAGCCCCTATCAGCGGCACGACCTCATCGAGCGCGCCGGCGCGGCGGCCGCGGACGAGCACGGCGTCACGTTCGTCTCTCTCGACCTGCGGGACTCGTTCCGCCAGAGCTACGGCGAGAGCCGCCGCCTCGGCCTGTACCGGCAGCCGTACTGCGGCTGCGCCGCCAGCAAGTGGGAGGCGTGGCACCAGCGGGCGGCGCGCAAGAGGGCCGGATGACGGGCCCGGAGGGCACGCGTGGGCGCGGCCCCGGTGCGGGCGCAGGGCGCGCCGCCCTGGAGGGCGCCGGGCCCGCCGTGCTGTCGCTCGAGGACCTCGGCTACGAGCTTCCGGAGCACCTGGTCGCCCAACGCCCGATCGAGCCCCGGGACGCCTCGCGACTGCTCGTGTACAGGCGCTCGGACGGGCACCTCGAGGACCGCGTCTTCGCCGACCTGCCCGGCGTGTTGCGCGCCGGGGACGTGC
>CAIWHY010000497.1 GCA_903912585.1 uncultured Thermoleophilia bacterium
CGAGCCCGAGCCTGAGCCCGTCGCTGTGGTCGCCGCACCAGAACCGGAGCCGGTGGCTCCTCCCAAGCCGAAGTCAACGCGCGACGATCTCACGCGCATCCGCGGCATCGGCGAAGGCATGCAGGCGCGCCTGAACGAGATCGGCATCTTCTCGTTCGAGCAGCTCATGTCGACCAGCGTCCCGAAGATACGCGAGGCACTGGGCGACGCGGGGCGCATGGCGCGGATCGACGAATGGATGGACCAGGCCCGGGACTTCTCCGAGTCTGACTAAGCAAGAGGCAGGCGCCGGGGTCCGCGTCACGCGGACAACGGCGGCTGGTCCGCGGCACCGCCGAGCGCAAAGGTGGTCGTGCCGCAGCGCGGCAGCGGTTGATCGCCCGAAAGGCGATTGGCCGCTGTGCGAGAAGGCTGCGGAGGTCGCGCCACACTTGCCTCCAAGGTCTCTGCTAGATAGTGCGCTAGAGACTCTAGCCCAAGTGTTCAGCGGGAACGGGAGGATGGCCTGATGTACCTGGGCACCAGGAAGGTGCGCTCGGCCGGCCGCACCAGCGGTAGCGTCGAGGTGACTCTGCCCGTGCAGCTGAGTGTGCTGCAGGGCGTCGAATGCCGCCTCGTGGTGCGCGATGGCGCGCGCCCCGAGCTGGTGTTGGAGCCGCAGCTTGACGAGGCGCGGAGCTTCTTCCGCGACATGTGGGAGAAGCTGGCTCTGGGCCTTGCCGAGGTGGATGAGATCGGCGATTTCTCGGCTGCGGCCTTCGCGCTCACGCTCTTCTCGCCGGCGCGCGCACCGGACCGGCCGCCGCTGACCTATGCCGACGGTCTCGCGGCCTTGCGTGAGCGCGTCCTCCTGGGCGTGGGGGGAGGCCCGGCGACCGAGCTCGGCACGGCACGGGAGGCCGTCGCCCGCGTGCTGGGGGCTTTGGGAGCGGCCGCCGGACAGCGCCTCGGGCTGACGCATGCTCTGGCCCTGGCCTTCGGTGATGGGCTGGCCTACGTGATGACGGGCGTGGCCGTGGGGTGGGGCACCGAATTCGAACGCGGTGTGGCTCACCAGACCTTCCGCGACGAGATGGCGGCCCAAGCGCGGAGCAACGGCGAGCGGACCTCGTTCTCGCCCTACGAAGATCGCGCCTGGCGTGCGGCCCAGCCTGGACTGGCGCGCGTGTTTGAGCAGCACAGCCGGTGGCAGGCGAAGCCGGTGCTCTACGAGATGGATCGAGATCGATGGCAAGTGGCACTGACCCTGGAATTGCGCGTGGCAGCCGCCACGATGAACGGTACAGAGACTTGGAGGTTTACCTCGCCATGACGAATGCGCAGAAGACGAAGCCCGTTGTGAATGAGCAGGAGCGGAGCCGATTCGACCGCAAGCAGTTCCAAGAGAAGCAAGAGTTCGAACGCAAGCTCCTCAATCTGGACGAGAGGGCGGCGGTCGCTTCGCCGGCGCGCCCCGACTTCGTCCAGACGCCGGCCGTCCAGGAGATCATGAACCGGGCGCTCGGCTATCTGGAAGCGGGCCTGCCCGTGCACTTCCGCGGACCGGCCGGCACCGGCAAGACCACGTTGGCGCTGCACGTGGCGGCGCAGCGGGGCCGCCCTGTGATGCTGATCGCCGGCGATGAGGACTTGCGCACCGCCGATATGGTCGGTGGCCAGTTCGGGTATCGCTACAAGCGGGTGATGGACAACTTCATCCACTCGGTCAAGAAGCTGGAAGAGGACGCGGTGCAGCGCTGGACGGACAGCCGCCTGACCACGGCTTGCCGCGAGGGTCTCGTCCTCGTCTATGACGAGTTCACGCGCTCGCGGCCTGAAGCGAACAACGTGCTCCTGGGGGTGCTCGAGGAGCACGTCCTGGTGCTGCCGACCCAGGCGCGCAAGGACCAGTACCTCAAGGTCCACCCCGAATTCCGCGCCATCTTCACGAGCAACCCGCAGGAGTACGCCGGCGTGCACGAGGCCCAGGACGCGCTCTCCGACCGTCTGCTGACCATGGACCTCGACTACTACGAGCGCGACACGGAAGTCGCCATCGCCGCGTCCCGCTCGAGTCTGCCCGAGAAGCAGGCGGGTCGGATCGTCGACCTGGTCAGGGCCTTCCGCGCCTCTGGCGAGTACGATCAGACGCCGACGCTCCGCGGCAGCGTCATGATCTGCCAGGTCTGTGCCACGCAGAAGCTGGCCCCCAACGCAAATGACCCGGCGTTCGTGGCCGTGTGCCTGGACGTACTCGAGTCCAAGATGGCGTTCACGGTCAAGGCCAAGGAACGCCGCCTGGAGCAGCGCAAGATGCTGCTGAGCCTCATCAAGCACCATTGCGGGTGACGACATGAGGCCACAACCCTTGATAGTCGGCACGCCCAAGGGTCTTCGCTACGCGCATACCATGCGCTGGACCGGCGTGCCCCGGGTGAACGGCGTGCAAGCCGTGGCCACGGCCACAGGCCGGCTGGGCTGGGCGCCCGCGCGCAGTCCCGCGCGGGCGTGCGGCGAAGCCGCCGGGCTCAGGCGCGAGCG
Organism: uncultured Thermoleophilia bacterium; assembly: GCA_903912585.1. Taxonomy (GTDB): domain Bacteria; phylum Actinomycetota; class Thermoleophilia; order UBA2241; family UBA2241; genus CAIXSE01. The sequence goes on from CAIWHY010000497.1 coordinate 2,521, forward strand.
CGCCCGCCTGCGGAATGAGCTGGGCGCCCGGCAGGTGGTCCAGGCGCAACTGGGCGCTCGCCTGCGGGACGACGACAGGCGCCTGGTCACGGTCGGCGAGCACTGCGGGAGGCGGCAGTGAGACCTAAGGGCATGCAGTACCTGACGACTCTGCTGGGGGCCGGCGTGGTCAAGTCGCCGGGCCTGCACGAGTCGGCCACGGCCACCGGCAAGACCGGCAGCCGGGCTCAGGCCGCCGGCGAGTTCGCCCGCCTCGAACGCGAACGCGTGCGTCTGGAGGAGAAGCTGAGCATGCAGGCGGTGCTCACGGCGCAGACCGAAGCACGGCTCGACGGTATCTGCACGCGCCTCGAGATGATCCGGCAGGAGCTCGACGACACGCCCGCAGCAGTCATCGCGCGGAGCGCGCCGGCAGCGGCCCCGGCCAGGAGATCGGCCGCGGCAGAGAAGGCGGCCGCGTCCAAGAAGGCCGCGTCCAAGAAGGCCTCGGCTGCGGCCAGGAAGGCCGCGGCAGAGAAGGCGGCCGCGGCAGAAGCCGAAGACGACGACATGGAACCGTTCGAGATCGTTCCGTTCGAGTATTGACGCGAAGCACAGAAAGGTGGCCGTGATGGCCGAAGAAGACAAGGGAGCGGGAAAGCGGGAGGGCGACCTCGATCTCGGGTTCGGGGGCGTGTTCAAAGGCCTCGGAGACTTCCTGGAGGTGCTTTCCGACAAGATGGAAGCATTCGAGAAGATGGACACCTCCGGAGCGGGGCTCCGCGGCGCCCCCCGCGGCGCGCCCGCGACGCGAACCGGCCAGTTCAAGGTCAAGGGTTTGGGCGACCAGGCTCAGGGCGTCTACGGCCTGAGCTTCCGCACGCTCGCCGACGGGGTGCCACGGGTGGAGCGCTTCGGCAACATCCGCCGCACCGACGAAGGGCCCGTCGTCGCGGACGTGCGTGAGCCGCTGGTCGACGTGTTCAACGAGGCCGACGAGATCGTGCTCGTCGCCGAGATGCCTGGCGCCAACGAAGAAGACGTCTCGGTCGAGCTGCATGACGACGTGCTCGTGCTCGAGACCACCGGAGAGCGCAAGTACGCACGCGAAGTGCTGCTGCCCGCGGCTGTCGATGCCGCCAGCATGCAGAAGACCTTTCGCAACGGCATTCTCGAGCTGAAGCTCAAGAAGACCGCCGAGTAGAGACTGAGGCGCGGCATGCCACGGGCGATCAAGCACTTCGATCTTCACCAGGTGGAGGGTACGGACCTGCGCGTGGTCTCCGACGTGGACAACGGCGTCCTGGCCGTGATCGAGGCCGAGGATGAGGTAGTGCGCCGGTACGCCGCGCGCGGGTTGTGGCGGCACGACTGGGTGGACCTCTTCGTGCTTCAGGATCTGCAAGTGCTGGCGGAGCAGCTCTCGGGGGCCGGCGGCCTGCCGCCCGGGGGGACGCAGGCGTTGGATCGCCGCCCCGTGGTCAACGCGTTCGATCTTGCCGACCTGTCGGGCTGTCATGTGTTCGTCAATCACAGGGTCATGGTCGAAGAGGGCTACTGGGGGGACCCGGCCGCCGTGCGCGCTCTTCTGGCTCACGAGCACGCCCATCCGCTCTCCGAGAACCCGACGGTCGCGGCCTCGCGGGCGTTGCGGCTGCGAGACCCTCACGTGCCGGTCGCCGGAGGGCTGCCGTCGCTCAAGGGGCTGGCTACCGCGCTGGCGGAGAAGTTGTGCTGCTACGGACCGCGCGAGGTGTTCGCGAACGACCTCACCGTGGCCGCCGGCTGCGCCGACGACCTGTTCCACCTCGACCAGCTGGTCGTGGCCGCCGCCGCTCGTGGCGTGCTCGGCCGGGCGGCCCTGGTGGACCATCTGGAAGCCGACGTGGAAGGTGGCAAGCTGCCCCGGCAAGACGCCGGGCAGGCGCTGCTCCTGGGCGATCTGCGGAGCTGTCTCGACCTGGCCATGGAGACTGCGCCCTTCTACAGGGCGGGGCGGCCGGGCCAGGCGGCCGAGCTGGAGGCGGTGCTGTTCGAGCAGGTCTTCCCTCGACTGGAATCCGCAGTAGAGGGAACTTACCGGTTAGTGCGCGACCTGTACGTGGAGTTGAGCTCCGATCTCACGGATGCCGCTCTTGTCTCTTGGGCAGAGCGCGTGATCGACCCACTGTCGAGAGTCCTGAGCGAGCGGGGTCTGGAGTTGGATTTGAGTTTCCATCACTCAGAGAAGGAGGAGGACACGCATGCCTGAGTCGCGCGACTCCGACGGCAAGTACCTGTACGTCTACTGCGTCATCCGCTGCGACGAGCCACCCGAATTCACGTCCTTGGGCATGGGCGAGCGGGGGGACGCCGTCTACACCGTGCACCAGGGCGACCTGGCGGCGGTGGTGAGCGACTCGCCCAGCGACGCTTTCGAGGCCCGACGGCGAAACATGATGGCCCACACCGCGGTGCTCGAGGAGGTCATGAGCAGTTTCACCATCCTCCCGCTGCGCTTCAGCACCGTCGCCCCCGACGTGGAATTGGTCCGGGACAAGCTCCTCGGCGAGCGGCGTGACGAGCTGCTCTCACTCTGGCGCGAGATGGACGGGCGCGTGGAGCTCGGTCTCAAGGCGTTCTGGCACGAAGACACGCTCTTCCAGGGGATCGTCGACGAGAACCCACAGATCCGCTCGCTGCGTGACTCCCTTGCGGGCCGGCCCGCCGAGGAGACGCATGCGGAGCGCATGAAGCTCGGCGAGCTCGTCGAGGTCGCCATGAAGCAGCGGCGCCAGAGAGACTCCGAGCTGATCCTCTCACGCCTTCGGCCCCTGACGCACAACGTGGCGATCAACGACAACTACGGGGAGCGCATGGTGCTGAACGCCGCCTTCCTCGTCGACAAAGACGCCGAACCTCGCGTGGACGAGGCGGTGCAGCAGCTGGACACCGAACTAGGGCAGCGGCTGATGTTCAAGTACGTGGGCAGCGTGCCCCCGTACAACTTCGTCAAGCTCGTCATGCACTGGTAGGAGCGACGATGGGCATTCTCCTGAAACTGCTGACGTTCCCGGTCTCTGCGCCGCTGGACGGCGTGCTCTGGATTGCGAACACGGTCAAGGAACAGGCCGAGGCCGAGTACTACGACGAGGGCTCGGTGCGCGGTCGCTTGCTAGAGCTCGAGCTCAAGCTCGACCTGGGCGAGATCACGGAGGATGAGTACCAGGCCGCCGAAGACGAGCTGGTAGAGCGGCTCACTGAGATCCGTGAGCGGCGCGCGGCGGAGCAAGGCTCGTGAGCGAGCCTGATACGGGCCTGGAGGTGCCCGACGCACAGCTGTGGGATCGGACCATCATGCGCGATGAAGGGAGTGAAGCGAGAATGAAGCCTACCGAGGCAGCCCAACGGGCCAAAGATCACCTGACCGCACTCACGGGGCTGGAAGCCCTCACGGTCTCCAGTCTCGACAAGGTCGAGGCGGGATGGAGCGTGACCGTGGAGATGCTGGAGCTGAAGAAGATCCCGGATTCGCACGACGTGCTCGGGTCGTATGCGTGCGTGGTGGACGATGACGGCAATCTGCTGAGCTACAAGCGCACGCTGCGCTACCGGCGCAGCGATGTCATGGAAGAACGCACGGTCTAGCTGACCGGAGCGACCCACGGGTTTGAGGCGAAGGCGCCTTCTGGTCAATGGGAAGGGTGGCTGGTGCGGCATGGACGAGATGAGGAACGACAGGGCAGGATCGGCGGGACAGATCGAGGTCACCTGCGCGTTCTGCGCGGGCAGGGGAACAGACCCCTTCGGGGTGATGTACGCGGGATCCACGTGCCAGGTGTGCGGCGGCGACGGCGTGCGCAGGCTCGTGCCGCCGGTGGCTGAGTGCCCGTACTGCGGGGGCACCGGGGTCTACCCCGGCTCCCGGCTCACGTGCACGAGTTGCGGCGGCGTCGGCCAGACGATGGTCCCCGAAGATGCCCTGACCTGCCCGGCGTGCGCGGGCAGCGGCCGGGCCAAGGACGACTTCTGGCCCGATTCCCCGCTCCCCTGCGGCGTCTGCGGGGGCAAGGGCGTAGTGGCGCCGTGATCGTGGCGGGCAGCCTGTAGAGAAGATGGACGAAGCAGGGAGTCGAACCGGTATGGGTACTCAGAACAAGAGCACGGCGAGCACGGCGGCACGGGTCGAGGTGACGTGCGCGTTCTGCCGGGGAACGGGTACGTCGCGGCGCCGCACCTGCCAGGTATGCGGTGGCCGCGGCGTGCGCGCGTTACGCGCGCCGGTGGCGGGTTGCGCGGTCTGCCGGGGCACGGGGCTCACCCGCGGCTCCTCGCAGCTCACCTGCAGCGCCTGCAACGGGCTCGGGCACGTGACGATCCCCGTGGGTGCGGTGACCTGCCCGGCCTGCGGCGGCAGCGGCCGGAACCGGGAGCATCCGGATTCTCCGCTGCCCTGCGCGCGCTGTCGCGGCAAAGGGGTGGTCGCTCCCCCAAGGACATGACGCTCTCAGCCTGGAGCACGGGCAGAGCGAAGCAGTGAGTACCGAAGGATTCAAGCAAGGAGGACGGAGAGGTGCCGGAAGAAGAGCCTGAGAAATCGCTGAGCCGACGCGTGGCCGAAGCGGCGCCCAAGGACGCGGGACGCGGCTTGGCGCGACTTGACCCACAGGATCTGGAGCAGCTGGGAGTCGGGATCGGCGACGTGGTCGAGGTCGCGGGACAGCGGACCACGGTCGCTCGGGCGATGCCCACGTATGCGGAGTCGCGCGGCCGCGGAGTCGTGCAGATCGACGGCATCCTGCGCGCCAATGCCGGTGCCGGGCTGGACGAGCAGGTCACGGTGCGACCGGCCGTGGTGCAGCCGGCCCGCTCGGTCCTGCTGGCACCCGTGGAGAGGAGCCGCCAGGGAGCCGGCGCACAGGCGGGGTACCTGGCCAAGCTCCTCGACGGGATCCCGGTCGTCGTGGGAGACCGCGTGCGCGTGAATCTCATCGGGACGCGGATGCAGAACTACACGGTCATGCAGACGGCGCCGGGCGGCCCGGTGCTGATCGGCGCCTCCACGAAGGTCCGCAGCGAGGGCGACGCCAAGGGCGAGGCCGGCGCCGGCGCCGCCCCCATCACCTACGAGGACATCGGCGGCCTGCACCGCGAGACGCAGCGCATCCGCGAGATGATCGAACTGCCGCTCAAGTACCCGGAGGTCTTCGATCGTCTCGGCATCGACCCGCCCAAGGGCGTGCTGCTCCACGGGCCGCCCGGAACCGGCAAGACCCTGATCGCGCGCGCCGTGGCCGCCGAGACCAGCGCGCACTTCGTGCACATCAACGGCCCCGAGGTCATCGACAAGTGGTATGGGTCGAGCGAAGCGCGGCTGCGCGAGATCTTCGACGAAGCCGAACGCAATGCACCGTCGATCATCTTCATCGACGAGATCGACGCACTGGCTCCGAAGCGCGAGGAGATGAGCGGCGACCGTCAGGTCGAACGGCGCGTCGTGGCGCAACTCCTGGCCATCATGGACGGGCTCGAGTCGCGCGGCCAGGTGATCGTCGTCGCCGCCACCAACATCCCCAACACACTGGACCCGGCACTGCGCCGCCCTGGCCGCTTCGACCGCGAGATCGAGATCGGCGCGCCCGACAAGCGCGGCCGCGTCGAGATCCTCGAGATCCACAGCCGCGGCATGCCGCTGGCGGACGACGTCGATCTCGACAAGCTGGCGACCAGCACGCACGGCTTCGTGGGGGCCGACTTGGCTGCACTCTGCCGCGAAGCGGCGATGGGCACGTTGCGCCGCTTCCTGCCCGACGTCGACTTCTCGCAGTCGAACATCCCCTACGAGAAGCTGGAGGAGCTGGAGGTCTCGGGCGACGACTTCGCCAGCGCCCTGGGCGAAGTGGAGCCCTCGGCCATCCGCGAGGTGTTCACCGAGACGCCCGACGTGACCTGGGACGACGTCGGCGGGCTGCACGAGGTCAAGCGCATGCTTGTGGAGGCGGTCGAGTGGCCGCTCACCTGGGCGCCGTTGTATGCGCGGGCGGGCATCCGGCCGGCCCGCGGCATCATGATGTACGGGCCTCCCGGCACCGGCAAGACCCTGCTCGCCAAGGCGCTGGCTCGTGAGAGCGAAGTGAACTTCATCTCGGTCAAGGGTCCTCAGCTCCTCAGCATGTGGGTCGGTGAATCGGAGCGCGGCGTGCGCGAGGTGTTCCGCAAGGCTCGCCAGGTGGCGCCCTGCATCGTGTTCTTCGACGAGATCGACGCCCTCACGCCCCATCGCGGTGGCGGGGAAGGGGCCGCCGTCGAGCGCGTGGTCAGCCAGTTCCTCACGGAGCTCGACGGTATCGAGACCCTCAAGGGAGTGGTGGTGCTCGGAGCCACCAACCGTATCGACATGCTCGACCCGGCGCTGCTGCGCCCCGGTCGCTTCGACATCAAGGTGGAGCTGCCGGTGCCCGACGCGGAGGCTCGCTTGGCGATCCTGCGCGTCCATACGCGCAAGATGCCTCTCGCCGACGACGTCGACGTAGAAGCGCTGGCGGCGGCCGGCGAGGGCTTTGTGGGGGCCGACATCGAGGGTCTCTGCCGCACCGCTGCGACACTGGCGATGCGCGAGTTCCTCGAGCAGCCCGACGCCGACGTCGAGACGTTCTTCGTCTCCCGGCGGCACTTCGACCGTGCTCTCGCAACCGACTGAAGGAGGCCCGACGAGTGGGCGCCACCTACGTATACGGGATCATCCCCTCCGACGAGCGCGTGAGCCTGCCGGGCGCCGGGGTATCGGCCGGGCCCGGCGGCATCCACGCGGTGCCCTGCGACGGCATCGCAGCCGTGGTGGGCCCGAGCGACAGGGACGACTATCAGGGCCTTGCCCGCGAAGACCTCGTGCAGGTCCTGCTCGAGCAGCAGCGCGTGGTGGAGGGAGTGATGGCCGCCTTCCCCGTCCTGCCCGCCAGGTTCGGCACGGTCCTGGCCGACGAGGAGCGGGTGATCGACCTGCTGACCCGCGGCCACGACCTGCTTCGCGACGAGCTCGACCGTCTGGCGGCCTGCGTGCAGATGGAGGTCGTCGTGCAGTGGGATCTCGAGCAGGTGTTCGCCGAGATCGGCCGTGACGAGAGGGTCGCGCAGGTGCGCGCGGCCGCGGCGGCCCCCGCGGCGGATACGGAGGCCTTGCGCATCCTTCTGGGCCGAACGGTGCAGACGCTGCTCGAAGAGCGCCGCGCGGCACTCGAGGAGCGTCTCCTGCCGCGCCTGCGGGAGACGGCCCGGGAAGTGCACGCCAATCCCTGCATGGACGACAAGATGGTCCTCAACCTGGCGCTGCTGGTCGACGAGCCCGGCCGTGTGCAGCTCGACGCTCTGCTGCCCGAGTTGGACGCGGAACTCGAGGGCGAACTCGACTTTCGCTGCGTGGGCCCTCTGCCGCCCTACACCTTCGCCACGCTCGAAGTCGAGGCCCCCCGGTTTGTCGACACCGAGCGCGCGCGGGGCTTGCTGGAGCTGCCGATGGAGGTCACCGCCGGGCAGGTCAAGACAGCCTTTCGAGGCCTGGCGAGCCGGTTGCACCCCGACGTGAACCCGGATGCGGCCCACGGCGAGGAGGCGATCGCCGAGCTCGCCTGGGCCTACAAGCTGCTGAGCCGCTTCGTGGACTCTGCCTGCGAGGGGGAGACGGCGCGACTCTGCAGGCTCGATCGGGCCTCGGTGGAGCAGGCCTTGTTGTTCGACGTCCGCCGTCAGGAAGCCTGAGGCGTGGACCTTACCCGGGAACTGGAGGGATGATGGCGCAGGCTAGCCTGGAGCCCGTACGCGAAAGAGACAACGGCGGTTCGCTCGCCGACGTGATCGACGTGATCCTCGACAAGGGGCTCGTGATCAACGCCGACATCACCGTCTCGGTGGCCGGCGTGGAGCTCCTCGGCATCAAGATCAGAGCGGCGCTCGCCTCGTTCGCCACGGCGGCCCGATACGGGCTGGAGTTCCCTTCGGGGACCAACCTCGAGGGCGCCGCCTGGCAGCAGGCACAGGTCCTCAAGGAGAGCTGCCCCCAGTGCGGCAAGCAGGTCGCCGTGGACGAACTGCTCGAAAAGGAATGCCCGTGGTGCGGCTGGCAGAGCGCCCGCGCCAAGAACGCCGTCGCGGCGAAGCCGCCGCTGCCCGCTGTGGAGACCTAGCATGACGCCCGTCGGACTCGGTCTCAGCGGCGCCGGCGACGAGCAGGCGATGAAGCCCGTCCGCGAGCGTGGCGGCGCCCTCAACGACCTCCTCGAGAGGCTGCTCAACAAGGGCGTGGTCATCGATCTCGACATGGTGATCGGGGTGGCCGGCATCCCCTTGATCGGCGTGAGCCTGCGCGCCGCCGTGGCCGCCATCGAGACCATGATCGAGTACGGGTTCATGCAGGCCTGGGACGAAGACACGCGCCGCTACGCCGAGCGCGAGCTGCAGCGCAAGAAGCTGGACTACGCGCCCGGCGAGACCGCCGCGCTCGAGATGTTCGGCTCGCACTGGTACGCGGACCGCATCTACCGGGCCTGGCGCCCGGGGCGTCTGTACCTCACCGATCGCCGCCTCATCCTCTACCGCAAGTCGCCGGCGGAGGTGCTCTTCGAGACGCCACTGCGGAGCATTCGCGGCATGGCGGTCGCCGAGTCGGTGCACTTCAACGGCAGGCTGGCGCCGCTCCTGCACCTGGCGCTCGACTCGGGCGAGCAGGCCGCGTTGTACGCCGAAGATCTCCCGGCGCTGGAGGCGGCGCTGCACGACCGGCTGCAGGAGATGGGTGTGCCGCTCACGCAGACGGTCAACACCTGTGAGCGCGATGCCGACGTGGCCCAGGCCTTCCCCGATCATCGTCTGCTGGCCGACGCCAAGATGTGGCGCCAGGCCCCGGGCGGAGTCGCCGAGACGACCGCCATGTGGCAGGCCGGCTGGCTCTACCTCACCAGCGAGGGGCTGGTGTGGTGGTCCGAGAGCGAGCGGCGCGTCGCGGTGCGCATGCCGGTGGCGGACATCATCGGCGTGGGCGTCGAGGCGCGCGACCTGGGTCCTCTGCTGGGCGCCAAGTCGGTCCTCGGCGTGCGCTATCGCGAGCGCGGCCGCCAGAAAACGGTGCTGTTCGCCGGGGAGGACCTGGAAGAGTGGCGCCGCGGGATCCGCCGGCTGGTCGTCGATCACGAGGGCGGAGGCCTGCCATGATCGACGTCGACGAGGGCAATCTCAAGCAGGGGCTACTGGGGCTTGTCATCGCCCTGGTGGAGATTATCGAGGACGCCTTGTCGACGCAGGCTTTTCGGCGCGTGGAGAGTGGGCACCTGACCGAAGCCGAGATGGAGCGCCTGGGCGAAGCTCTTTCCGACCTGCACGTAGCTCTCGCGCAGATCAAGGAGGAGCACGGCGTGACCGACGCTGTGGCGCAGGTCAGAGACGGCCTCGACGAGTTGGTGGACGAGGTGGTCGACCGCATGATCAATCCCGAGCGCTGGCGCGAGGAAGTAGCCGCCAGGGAAGATTGAGTGATCCTTGGGCGCACACCAGTGGGGCCGGGCAAGGCCGAGGACGCAGCAGCCCTGCTGCGGAGTCAGGGCGGCTTCATCCCCCAGTGGTCGTCGGCGTGGCGCCTCGGCGAGCTGTTCCTCTTCGCCGACAAGCTCGCCTTCGCGCAGCCGGGCAAACCACGCTTCGAGCTGTCGCTGGCGGCCGTCACCGACGTCGCCATGGAGCGTCGCAAGTTCATCCTGCTGCACAAGGACGTGGTCAGGCTCACCTACGTCATGCCCAATCAGAAGCGCCCGCGCCTGGCCTGGCTCATCACCGCGGACGCGGGCCGATGGTTCGACGAGATCATGACGCTGACCAGAGACGGCCGGGCGGCCGCCGCGAAAGCCGCCGCGCGGGTACCGGGCACGAGCGGCGGGCAGCCTGCCCGCGCCTCGCGCGTGGCCCCGCGGCCGGCCTCCGGCGCTGAGCTCATGAAGGTCCGCGAAGATCAGGTCGAGGAGCTGGCGGCCACGCTGAGCCCGGCCGGGGTGCGCATCCTGTGGCATCTGTGGGAGCGGCGTCACGCCGCCATCAAGGAACTGGCCCAGGTGGCCGACTCGCGTTCGCACATGGAAGTGCTGACCTTGCTGCGCGAGGGCATCAACGGCGCCGCGCAGCGCTTGTTCGGCCATCCCGTGCTGGAGTTCAAGGAGCGCGGCCTGGACCCGGTGAGCGGGTATGCGGTCACGTTCGAGTGGTGGCTCGAGCGCGCCGACGAGCCCGGGCCTGACGGCGATGCGGTGGCGGTCCGCCCCGACGCCGTGGGTGCGGTCGCAGCGGATCCGGTGGCCGCCGAGCCGGCGCCGTTCGCACTCGACGCGGCCGAGCCGTTCGTGGAGATCCACGACGAAGGCGGGACGCTGGTGGTCGTGGTCATGGGGCCGGGGGTCGGCGCGGAGACGGTCAGAGAGCCTCGGGTGCAGGACGGCGACACGCTCGTCGTGGCGCTGCAGACGGGCGCCGGACGGCGACAGCTCAGCGTGCGTCTGCCGTGCGCCGTGCGGGAGGCGCCGGCGACGGCGACAAGTGCGAACGGTGTGGCGAGCCTCACCTTGGTCAAACAAACCCGAGAGGAAGGGCGATGAGCATGGCGGCGGACGCAGCGGAGGCGCAGGATCTGGTGGCTCGGTACGTGTACTGCGTCGTACTGGGTGAGGTCGGCGACTGGGAGCTGCGCGGCCTGGACGAGCGGCCGGTGCGCGCCATCTGCGCCGCCGGCATCACCGCCCTCGTGCACGACTGCCCTGCCGTGCCCTACCAGGGCGACGACGCCGAACGAGTCAAGGTGTGGGTGCTCGCCCACAGCGACGTGGTCGACGCCGCCTGGGAGCGCACCGGCACCGTCCTGCCGATGAGCTTCGACCGCATCGTCCGCCCGGGGGACGGCCTGGACGCCGACGAGCAGGTGGCGCGCTGGCTGACCGCGGAGGGCGACGGCTTCAGGGCCACGCTCGAGCGCCTGCGCGGCAAAGTGGAGCTCGGCGTGCAGCTGCTGTGGGAGCCGCGCGTGATCGCCGAAGGCGTGGCCGCGAGCGACGCCGAGATCCAGGCGCTGCAAGCGGACGTGGCCGGCAAGTCCAAGGGCGCCGCCTACTTCGCGCAGCAGAAGATCGAGCGCGCCCTGCGGCAGGCGCTGACGGCGAGGGCCGAAGCGGACTACCGCCGCTGGTTCGAGCAGATCACGGCTCTCTTCCCGGAGGTTTGCGTCAACGAGCTCAAGAAGGTGCCGCAGCGCCAGATGATCCTCAACCTCTCGGTGCTCGCCCCCCGGGAGCGCGTCGCCGAACTGGGCGCCGTGCTCACGGGCTTCCAGAGTGACGGGGTCGAAGTGCGCTTCACCGGACCCTGGCCGCCATACAGCTTCGTGCGCCCCTCCCCGGCCGAGCCGGAGCCTCAGGCGTAGATCAGGCGCGCCAGCCGGTCGAGCGCCTCCACGCCGCGGGGCTCAAAGGGCAACGCCGGCAGGCGCACGCAGCTGGGCCCCAGCGTCTCGATCTCCCTCAGGCATGACAGCTGCTCCTCGCACACGGCGGCGCAGAACGCGCACGCGCCGGGCGCGGCGACCATGTTGGCCACGACCCACGAACAGCGGACCGGGATGCCGGCCAGGCTGTCGAGGAGCCGGCGGGTCTCCTGCGCGGCCAGCGCCTCGGGGATGGTCACGGCCACGAGCTGGCACTGCTCCCCGTCGCTGAGGAGTTGCTGCACCTGGCGGAGCTGCTTCGACTTCTGCCGCAGGAGCTCTCCGGCGCGGGCCAGCGAGAACACGTTCTGGTACTTGAGCAGCACCCGGAACAGCGCCGTGAACCAGTGCCTGACCAGCGCCGGCGTCTGCAGCAGGCGCAGGGCGTGGCCGGTCGGCGCCAGATCGAGGACGTAGGCGGCGTAGCGGCCCTCGCGGACCAGATCCATGAGCTTCATGAGTGCCATGAGCTCGTCGAGGCCGGGTGGGGCCAGGGAGATGAGCTCCTCCATGACCCGGCGATCGAAGGCGATCTCGAGGTCGCCGCCGGCGCCGAAGGCGGCGAACGCCTCCCGCATCTCGCCGGCACAGAGTCCACTGACCTCGGCAA
>CAIWHY010000498.1 GCA_903912585.1 uncultured Thermoleophilia bacterium
CGTCCTTGATCTCCTTGACGCGCCTCGCGACGAGCTCGGCCTTGACCGGCTCCTTGTAGATCTCCTGCATCGTGCGGGTGGCCGTCTCCTTGGGCAGCGCCGCGATGCGGTCCAACTGCTCGTCGGCGGTCTCGTAGCGCGTCTGCACGCCCTCGAGGTTGAGCACGGCGAGGCCGCCGAGCTTGCCCATGGCGATGGCGAAGGCGGGGTCGACCACGCCGTCCATCGCCGAAGCGAGGCACGGCAGCGGGAGCGTGTGCGGGCCGAGCTTCCAGGTGATGTCGACGTCCTCGGCGTCGCGCGTGCGACGGCTCGGCACGATGGCGATGTCGTCGAAGCCGTAGGCGCGGCGGCCCTTCTTGCCGCGGCCGATCTCTACTTCCATGCCGTCCTCCTCAGGGGCGCGCGGACCAAGTTAAACAAAAGACCCGGGCACCGACGTGCCGGGGTCTCTGAGCTCTGTGACGTGCGTATGAGTGAGCTGGATGTCTCTCGCGTCAACGTCGTCCGACTGTACCAACTGGCACCAGCCGAATCAACATGACCCTGGGGGACGCGCCCGCGCCCGGCGCTCGCGCGTGGGCCTCGACGCAGCAGGCGAGCGGGGCCGTACGTGGCCAAGGCGGGCGCGGTGTGGCGAAGCACCGGCGCCCGCCCTTTGGAGGCCAAGCAAGGCAATGAGAGTGAGAGCGTGACCCTTGAGGCGCCTCCTTCTCGGGCTACAGATCCGTGGAGGAGAACCCGGCGGGCCGTCATCGGGGCCTTGCTGTTCGAGCGCCCTGACCGCGTCTGCGCGCGGTCCGCCGTGGACTTCTCCTTCAGGTTAGGAATCGGTCTGGCAGTTCCCGCTCCACATGGGGATGGATTCCCTAGTTGGGGCGGAAGGCCGGGAGCGCGGCCGGCCGGGGGCGGAAGGCAGGGGCCGGCAACCGCGCGAACGGGCGCTGGCCGGGGGTGCCGGCCGCGCCGCGGACGGCGGTCAGCCCTTGGAGTCGATGAGGTGCAGCTCCATGCCCTTGACGATGGCCTCGGAGCGGCTGCCCACGGCGAGCTTGCGGTAGATCGCCGAGATGTGGTTCTGCACCGTCTTCTTGCTCAGGAACAGCTCGGAGGCGATCTGCGCCGGGGACTTGGGGGTGGCCAGCAGGCGCAGGATCTCGAGCTCGCGGTCGGTGAGCTCCAGGCGCCGCTGCTCGTAGGAGCCGGGGACGTAGTCGAGCTGGCGGATGCCCTCGCCCAGGTTGGCGGCGACGCCGGTGCTGAGCACCGTGCCGCCACGGACGACGAGGTCGATGGCCGCGTAGAGCTGTTCGGGCTCGGCGTCCTTGGCGACGTAGCCGCGCGCGCCGGCCGAGATGGCGCTGAAGAGGGCGTCGCGGTCCTCGCGCGCGCTCAGCATGACGACCTTGACGTCGTCGCCACGCTCGCCGAGGCGGCGAGCCACCTCAAGGCCGCTCATGCCCGGCATGCCGATATCCAGCAGCAGCACGCAGCCGGGGTTGGCGGCGACGGCCGACAGTGCCTCGTCGCCGCTCATCGCTTCGGCGGCCACGACGTAGCCCTCGCCCTCGAGCAGCTGCCGCAGCCCCTGCCGGAAGAGGCCATGGTCGTCGGCGATGATCACGCGTCCCTTCTCGCTCATGCAGGCCTCACGAGGAGAGAGACGAGGTCGAGATACGTCTCGACCTCGAACGGCTTGGGCAGGTACCAGGCGCGCCGTTCGTGGACTTCCGCGAGCGCCGCGCCCGCCGCCGGATCGCTGCTGACCATCAGGATCGGCGTGCCTGCGGGCAGGCGCGCGGCGATCTCGACGCCGGTAAGGTCGGGCAGATGATAGTCGAGGATGGCGCACCCCCAGGTGTGCGAGCCGTTCGGTACTTCCTTCCCACTCCCCACCGCGGTCACACCGGCGCCGCAGGCCTCGAGGGCGGCGGCGGAGGCACCGCGCAGCGACGCGTCGTCCTCGACGAGGAGCACGTCGGCGCCGCGCAGCAGTTCGTGACGCGGCAGCGGCAGCTCGACCTCGAAGACCGCACCGCCGCCGCGACGGGCGCGGACGCAGATGCTCCCGCCGGCGTCGTCGACGAGCCGGCGCACGAGCCACAGGCCGAGGCCGGTGCCACTCGACTTGGTGGTGAAGAACGCGGCGAACACGTCCGATTCGGGCAGGCCGGGGCCCCGGTCTGCGACGCGCAGGCGGATCATGTCGCCGTCCTCGTCGACCCTCACGTCCACAGGCCCCTTGCCCGAGGTGACCTCGAGAGCGTTGGTGACGAGGTTGCTGACCACGGAGCGCAGGTCGCTCTCGCCGAGGCCGACCCTGGCGCCATTGGCGGAGACGCGCAACGAGAGCCGGGCGCCCTTGTTGCGGCGCCGCTGCTCGGAGACCACCGTGCGCACCAGCGGCGCGACCGGCGTCAGCGTCATGCCCGTCGAGCGCGCGGCGTCGGGGTTGATCGAGTGCAGGATCGCCTGGATGCGCTCCAGGCAGAGGCGGGTCTGGTCCTTGATCACGTCGAGCTGCTGGACGTCGGCCGCGTCGGAGGCGAGGCGGCGGCGAAGCAGGTTGGCGTAGAGGGCGACCGTCGCCAGCGGCGTCTTGAGCTCGTGCGCCATGGCGCTGGCGATGCGGCCGACCTCAGCGAAGCGCTGCGCCTCGGCCGCCCGGCGCTCCTCGGCCACGGCGTCGGTGAGGTCGGCGAAGAACAGCGCCGCGGCGCCGCCGCCACCGAGCACGCTGAGCGTGTAGCCGAGCGTGCGCTCGCCGGCAGGCGTGTAGACTTCGACCTGGCGCCGCGTCGCGGCCCGGCCGCTGCGGCGCGCCTCGCTCAGAATGCCGGCGAGGGCGGCGAGAGCAGGCGGGGCGCCGGAAAGCGAGTCGAGGTCGCGCCCGGCCACGTCCTCGACGGCGACGCCGAGCACGCGCGCGGCCGCGGCGTTGTAGACGCCGACGCGGCCGTCCTCGTCCACGGCGATGGCCGCAGTCTGGACCTGCTGCAGGACGATCCCGGCAAGTTCCTCGATGGCGCGCCCTCTCTCACTGCTGCCCAAGTGCCTTCACCCTGCCTATCGGCGCGTCGGAGGAGCCGCTTGAGCGGCGGAGCCGGTGCGTCCGGAAAGCGGCGGCCGATGCCACCGCCGAGCGACAGCGCGGAGGCCGACCGGGCCGCGTCAGGCGACGGTCTTGCCGGCCTTGTCCAGCTCGACGACCTCGGCGGTCTCGAGCAGACGCCGGAAGTCGTCGGCGTCGAGTATGCCGGCGCCGTAGCGCTGCGTGTTGGCGGCGCCGGCGGCGAGGCCCTGCCGCAGGCATTCGGCCACGTCCAGCTTCTGGAAGCGCGCCCCGACGAAGCCGGCCAGGAACGCGTCGCCGGAGCCCACCGTGCTGACCCCCGAGTCGAGCGGCGTGATGGTGCCGCGAAAGATCCGCTGCTTGCGGCCGACGCGGAAGCGCCCCACGCAGCCGAAGGCCGTCTTGATCACGACGTCGCGGGCGCCGAGGTCACAGATCATGCCCGTCGCGTCGAGCACGTCCTCGTCGTCGTGGAACTCGTGCCCGACGAGGTCCTCGGCCTCGCGCAGGTTGGGCGCGACCAGGTGCGGCCGGCCCTTCATGCCGAGGCGCAGCGGCTCGCCGGCGCTGTCGAGCACCACGTAGCAGCGGTGCCGGCGCACGCGCTGCATCACGCCGACGTAGAAGTCCTC
>CAIWHY010000499.1 GCA_903912585.1 uncultured Thermoleophilia bacterium
CTGCCCGGGCGATCCCCTCCGACGCCCGGGTGCCGTTGGCCCCACATGGGCCGCGACGACTGCAAGCATCGGTCGTCGCGGCCCATCCCCTTTGCGGGAAGCGATGTGTCCGGCAGCGCGATGCGTCCCGCGGCGCGATGCGCGAGGCAGCGCGATGCGTCCCGCGGCGCGATGCGCGCGGCAGCGCGCTGGCTCTGGCGCCGCGACCTATCTCCTACGCGAAGCTGGCGTCCTCCGCGACCGACAGCGCCGGCCGCGGCGCGTGCCTCTTCCCCGAGACGGCCACGACGGCCACGTCGTCGCCGAAGGCGGCCCCGTTGGCCGCCTCGATCTCGGCCAGCACGCGGTCGAGCGCGTCGGCGGCGAAGTCCTCGTCCTCCCGCAGCCGCCGCATCAGACGTCCGCTTCCGAAGCGCTCCGCCGACCCCGGCGCCGCCCGGCCTTCGACGAGCCCATCCGTGTAGAAGAAGAGCGTCCAGTCTGGCGGCAGGTAGATGGTGGTCGGCACCGGACTCGCAGCCTCGTCGAGTCCGAGCGGAAGCTCGGCCGGCAGCTCGACCGGCCGCACCCCGTTCGACAGAAGCAGCGGCCGGGGATGGCCGGCGCAGAGGAACTCGGCGGTGCGGGCAGCCGGATCGATCCACGCCAGTATCACGGTCGCGAACAGTTCCACCGGCGGCTGCGCCGCGACCATCCTGGCCAGGCTGCCGAAGAGGACCGAGGGAGCGACCCCGCTCAGCGTGAGCGCCTGCCAGCCGGCGCGCAGGCGAGCGCCGAGGGCGGCGGCGTCGGGGCCGTGGCCGGCCACGTCGCCGAGGATGAGGGCGAGGCGGCCGTCCGGCAGTCTCATGACGTCGTAGAAGTCGCCGCCCAGCAGGAGCCGGTCCTCCCCGGGCCGGTAGGCCGTGACGATGTCGAGGCCGTCGTGGGCGACCGGCATGACCGGCAGAAGGCTCGCCTCCAGAGTCGCGTGCAGGCGCTCAGCCTCCCCGGCGGCCTGCGCCCGCCACGCCTCGAGGAGCGCAACGGCCGCCTGGTCGGCGAACCGCTGCAGCGCGGCGGGGCGCTCGTCGTCGGGAAGATCCGCGCGCGCGGCCCACTCCAGGACGAGCAAGGCCAGCGGCCTGCCGCTCGAGTGCAACGGGACGAATGCGACATCGCCATTTGGGAGCTCCGCCCGGAACAGCTTCCGCGCGTCCGCGCCGAGGGACGAGATCAAGCCCGCCGCCGCGTCCACCTCCGGCCGCCCCGCCTCCACGACGCGCGCCAGCATCGGATGCTCCAGCAGCGCGATGCGCTGCCCCGCGCCAAGCGGCAGGCGCGGGGCGCCGGCCGCGACGCGCAGGTCCGTCTCCTCGACGAGCGCCAGCGCCGCCGAAGCGCAGCCGAAGGAGCTGACGGCCACGCGGCACACCTCGTCACTCACCTCGCGCGGGCTCATGCCCCGGTGGAAGCCGACCGTCGCTTCGAGCAGGCGTTCCGCCGTCTGACGCACGGCGTCGGCGTGAGTGAGCGCGACGGCCGCGGCCTCGCGCTCCCGTGCCTGGTCTCGCAGGGCCTCGGCGACGATCCCGGAGAGGACGGCGGCGAGCATCCAGATCGCCGTGGAAGCGGCGGTGGCGAGCAGCGACTGGTCGGCGCCGAAGTGCGCCACCGTGGGGTAGAAGACGGCGCCACCGACGAGGGCGGCCGCGGCGCCGACCAGGGGTCCGGCGAGCGTACCCGCGGCGACGGCGGCGAGGACCATGAAGGAGACGGCGACGGCGACCGCGGCATCCTCGCCGTGCACCGTACCGAGAGCGCCGAGGACGGCGAGCTCCACAAGAACGGCGAGGACCAGGACCACCCAGCGGTGAGGCCGCAGCGACTCTCCGAGATTGACGAACACGCGCTGTAGGGGTGGTCGGCGAGCAGTCATCCGGATACGCCTTCCTCGCCCGGCCTGCGTGGCCAGGGCGGAGATGCGCGCAAGCTTAGGCCGGGCCACAAGCTACCACGCTTGGGTGAGCGCTAGGCCACCTGCCGGGTTAAGGAAAAGGAACGCTCGTTGGGTCCCGCGCTGTGCGCGCGGGTCCCGGCGTCATCTTCGACAGCCCGTCCCTCGCCGCGCGCGACGCTCAGTGACCGGCGGCGATGAAGCGAAGGGCACGGGCGAGGACCGGGTCTGCGCTCGCCCCAGCGCCGGGGGCGACCACGATGGCCGGCTCGAGGCCCTTGTGGTTGATGTCGCGGCCGAGCGGCGTGCGGTACGAGGCGATGGTGATCTTGAGCTCCGCGCCGCCGGAGAGCGGCATCACCGTCTGCACGACCCCTTTGCCGAAGGTCCTGGTGCCGATCACGGTAGCGCGGTGGTGATCCTGGAGGGCGCCGGTGACGATCTCGGAGGCGCTCGCCGTGTTGCCGTTCACGAGGACCACGACCGGCAGGCTCGTCGGCGGGCCGCCGCTCGTCTTGACGACTTCCCTGGCGGAGTGCAGGCCCTGCATGGTCACGACCACCCTGCCTGCCGGCAGGAAGTCGCCCGCGACGCTGGCCGCTTCGCTCACCAGGCCGCCGCCGTTGTCGCGCAGGTCGAAGAGGATCCAGCGCGCGCCGCGCTTCTGCAGGCCGGCGATCGCCTGCCGCACGCGTGCGCCGGCCCCCTGGGAGAAGCTGCCGAGCGACACATAGCCCACCCTGATGCCGTGAGCGTCCAGCAGCCGCGACGTGGTGAGCGGCAGAGAGATGGCGCGCCGCGTGAGCGTGAGGTCGATCCGGCCGGGTAGCGCCGCGGGGCGCCGCAACTGCAGACGCTCCGTGGTGCCGGCGGGGCCGGCGATGCGGGCCACGACCGCGCCTTCGGACTGGCCGGCCGCCGCCACCCCGTTGACGCTCACGATCACCTCGCCGGGTGCGATCCGCGCCCGCGCCGCGGGCGAGCCGGCGAAGACTTCCGTGATCGTGAGCCCGCCGGCCTTCGCGGCGACGGCGACGCCGATGCCGGTGTAGCTGCCGCTCAACTGCCGGTTGAACTGCCTCGCCTGCTGCGGCGAGAAATACACCGTGTACGGGTCGTGCAGCGCGGCGAGGAGGGCGGTGATGCCCGACCGCCCGAGCCTGGCCGCGTCCACGGGCCTGTAGTAGCTGCGCTGCAGGTCGGTGAGGACCTGCCGGAAGGCGTCGGCCTGGCCCGACGCGCTCGCCGTAGTGGCGCCGCGGTAGAGAAACGTGGCCACGCCGAGACCGCCGCCGAAGGCGAGCGCCGCGACCACGACGAACGCAAGAAGTCTCCTGGTCAGGTTCATCCGCCGGAATGGTACCCACCGCGGCCGGTCGTCGCACCGGGGATCGTGCGGCGTAGCACGGAGTTTGAGCGTCGGGTATGCATCCTCGTCCCCGAGTCACATACTGGGGCGCGATCCCACGCCCCACCCTAGGAGACCCACACCCGATGAACGCTCTTCCCGTCCCGCAAGACCAACGGTCGGCGGCGCCGTCCGCCGAGCAACGCCCCGTCGTGCTCGCCACGCACGAGCTCACCAAGAGCTTCGGCGGCACCCTCGCCGTCGACCGCCTCAGCCTCTCCGTGCGCCGCGGCGACGTCTTCGGCTTCCTCGGCCCCAACGGCGCCGGCAAGACGACGACGATCCGCATGATCTGCGGCCTCATCTACCCCACGAGCGGCTACGCCGAGGTGCTCGACCACCAGGTGCCGCGCGACAAGGAAGAAGCCCTGCGCCACATCGGCGGCTTCGTCGAGGTGCCGGCCTTCTACGGCAACATGAGCGCGCGCCGCAACCTGCGCCTCATGGGCAGCCTCAACGGCCAGATCGAGGAGGCGCGCGTGAGCGAGGTGCTCGACATCGTCGGCCTGCGCGAGCGCGCCGACTCCAAGGTCGGCGACTACTCGCACGGCATGAAGCAGCGCCTCGGCATCGCCAATGCGCTGATCAACAAACCCGAGCTGGTGATCCTCGACGAGCCCACCAGCGGCCTCGATCCGCAGGGCATGAAGGACGTCCGCGAGCTCGTGCGCGAGCTCGGCGCCGCCGGCACCACAGTGTTTCTCTCCTCGCACCTGCTCAACGAGGTCGAGCAGGTCTGCAACCGCGCCGCGATCATCGACAGGGGCCGCGTGATCGTCGAGGGCCCCGTGAGCGAACTGCGCCCGGAGCATCAGGCGGTCAAAGTGCTGACCTCCGATCAGGGCCGGGCGCGCGAGATCATCGCCGCGCTGCTCGGCGCCGGCCAGGTGCGCCTCGACGAGGAGTACCTGATCGTCGAGTCCAGTGACGGATCGGTGCGCGAGCTCGTGAAGCAGCTCGTGGCGGCGGAGATCGGCATCGACGCCGTCATCCCCGCGCACGAGCAGGGCCTCGAGGACTACTTCCTCGGCCTCACGCAGAGCTCCGATGTCGACGCCGACCGAGCGCGCTCCGGCGCAGGAGGCGCGTCGTGAGGCTCCTCCGCCTGGAGCTCACCAAGCTCCTCGCGCAGAGGCGCAGCTACGTCGGCTGGATCGGCCTGCTGATCGTGCCCGTGCTGATGACGCTGGCGCTCTACTTGAACCGCCACAACCCGCACCGTGACAACGGCCCTGGCGGCATCATCTCGCTGGCGTCCCACAACGGCCTGCTCATGCCGGTGGCTGCGATCACGCTGCTCTCCGGCTTCCTGCTACCTTTGCTCGCCTCGATGGTGGGCAGCTACCAGCTCGCCGGCGAGGCCGAGACCGGCACCATCAAGACCTGGCTGATGCACTCGATCAGCCGCGGCGGCGTGGTCGTCTCCAAGTGGGGCGTGGCCATCATCTATGTCGTCATCGGGCTTCTCCTCGTGGCCGCCGGCGCCCTCGTCGCCGGCGCCCTCGCCTTCGGCCTCCACTCGCCGACGCTGCTCAGCGGCCAGACGGTGAGCGTAGCTCAAGGCCTCTGGCTCACGGCGCTCTCCTACCTCTACGTGCTCGCCGGCGTGATCTGCGTGCTCTCGCTGGCGCTGCTCTTCGCGACCTTCACGAACTCGAGCCTCACCGCTGCCATCGGCGCGCTCGTCGTGGTGATCGTCATGAACATCCTCGGCGCCTTCAGCTACTTCGACTTCCTCAAGCCCTACCTGTTCACGAGCCGCGTCGACGCCTGGCAGAGCCTCTTCAGCCAGCCGGTGGAGTGGAGCCCGATCCTCAAGGGCGTCCTCGTCTTCACGATCTACACCGTGGCGCTCCTGGTCGCGGCCTGGTACGTGTTCCGGCGCAAGGACATCCTGGTGTGAGGCGCCGGCGCGCGGGAATGACTGGGACGCGGGTCGCTCGACCAGCGCCCGACCCTTGGACGAAAGGACGTGTGCGTGATGGCATCGTGCAGTGAGATGAAGACCGGCGAGGTGTACGTGTGCGAGGACTGCGGGCTGGAGCTTCAGGTACTGAAGTCCTGTGCGGACAACGAGGAGGGATCCTGCTCGTGCGGGGAGCCCGTCTCCTGCTGCGGAGAGCCGCTCGCGCTCAAGCCGTAGAAGCCCGGCGAAGCGCAGCGACGCGCGTCGCGAGCGCCTCGTCGCCGAGCTTCGCACAGAGCGCGTCGAACTCCGGCCCCGGGCCGCGCCACTCGAGGTCGGCGGGCTCCTCCTCGAGCGGGACGTCGTCGCGCAGGACCGCAAGGCGCCGGTACAGGAGAGCTTCTTCGCGGCGCGCCGCAAAGCTCTCCGCGAGTCGCGCCGCGCGCGCCGGCGGCAGCCCGAGGGCGCCCGGGTCCTCCGGGATCGCCTCGAGGTGCTCGAACCGCGCCAGTACCGCGGCGGCCGACTTGGCGCCCCAGCCGGGGATGCCCGGGAAGCCGTCCGCGGCGTCCCCGACCAGCGCCAGCCAGTCGGGGATGGACGGCGGCCGCACGCCGAACTTCGCGACGACGCCGTCCTCGTCGAGGACGATGTCGCGGCGCCGGTCCCAGCAGACGACGCGCGCGCCGCGGACCGCCTGCGCCAGGTCTTTGTCGGGCGAGCAGATCACGACCTGCTCCACCCCCCGCTGGTCCGCGAAGCGCGCCGCGGCCGTCGCCAGCGCATCGTCGGCTTCGAACTCGACCATGGGCCACGCGACGATGCCCATCGCGGCGACGACCTGCTCGGCGAGTGGGAACTGGTCGAGCAAGGACTTCTCCACGCCCTCCCCCGTCTTGTAGCCCGGATAGAGGTCGTTGCGAAAGGACTCGACGACATGGTCGAAGGCGCAGGCGACGTGCGTCACGCCGGGCGTGGCGACCAGCATGGCCAGGCTCCGCACGAAACCCACCGTGGCGCCGACTTCACGGCCGTCCGGGCTCTTGCGAGGAGGCGCGCCGAAGTGGCTGCGGAAGAGCTCGTAGGTGCCGTCGATGAGGTGCAGCTTCATCCGCAGTGCAGCTTCACGCCCGGTGCACGCTCCAGCCCTGCCCGTCCGCGACCTCGAGCGACGCGCCGGCCGAGGTCGTCTCGAGCGTGAAGAAGTCGCGCTCGGGCTTGCCGGGCACGTACTCGAGCACCCGGTGGAGGGACGCCCTCACGTCGGGATTGAGGATGCAGACGTGGACGGCGATGGTCTTGGCGCGCGGCTCCACCGTCTTGCCGGGCGCCAGATAGTCGCGCAGCTTGAACGGGTTGCTGAGCCGGGAGATCGCCGCGTCGAGCGTCCGGAGCAGCCCTTTAAGCGTCGCTTCGTTGAGCTCGCGCGCCACCTGGAACCAGAGCGCGTCGGGCTGCTCGGCGAGGACCTTGGCGACGTCCTTGCGGATGCCCTCGTCGATCTCGGACTTGCCGGAGCGCCCGCCCGACTTGAAGTCGACGGCCAGGGCGGGCTCGTCGCAGGGGCGCCGGTACAAGGCCAGGTCGGTCAGCCCGCGCTGCGCCTTGGCCTCCCCGCCGCGCTGCGCGAACCGGTACGAGAGGCGCGTCGGCACCTCGGAGGCGAAGGCCCACTCGTCCGCCGCCGGATCGGCGAGGAGCGCGGCGACGAAGGCGAAGCGCGCCTCCTGCTCGCCGGCGCGCCGCTCGCGCCCCTTGAGCGGGAGCATGACGCGCGGCCACTCGGCGCCGCCCTCACCCAGCGAAAAGCGGTAGCTGCCCCAGAGGACCTCATCGGTGCGCCGGCAGAGGGCCTCCAACCACGGCTGGACGACGCCCTCGGGGGCGGGAGGATCCGGGGGCACTTGCGTCACGGCAGCTTCAAGCTGCTAGCGAAGCAGCTCGAGCTCGTCCCACTCCGACTCGGGGACGAGCACGCTGCGGCGCGCCAGGTTGCTGGCCGCGCGCACGCTCACGACGATCGATGCGCTTTCGCCGGCATGCCCTTCCACGACGCGTCCTTCCTCACCGTCGTAGCGCACGCGCCTGCCGAGCAGGTCCTCAAGCTTCACGCAGCCTCCCTGGAAACGGATTGGTCGTCAGCCTAACACGGCCTCGCCCGCCGGGATCGCCGCGCGCGGCCTGGCGGCCGCGAGCCGGCTCCGGCGGCGGCCCCAAGCCGCGTCTTTCAGCCGTTGCCGGTCCGGGGCTGGCCGCGCCGGGCCTGAATGCCCGACTGCCGGCCCTTGCCCCACTCCGCGGGGTGGCCGTGAGCGCGCTCCTGCTGATGGGCGAAGAGGTCGCTGCGGCGCGCGAAGCCCTCCCCGCACGTGGCGCAGCGGAACGTGATCGGCGTGCCCAGGCGCGCCTCCCCGCAGTCGTCGTGCTGCAGGCACATGTGGTTGTCGAGCTCGCGCTGCGTCCTGAGGGCAGCGCTGCAGAGCGCGCAGTCGAAGGTTTTCTGAGAGGAGACAACAGACATGAGGGCTTCCTCTTGAGCGGCGGCCGCCGGCGCCGCTGGATGGACCATTGCAGGCCCACGGAGACGCGGCCGTTTGACCGAGCACTCGAGTTATTCCCACGAGTACACATCCGGGCACCTGTAGCGGCGTTCATGGGGTCGCCCTGCAGCACACCGGCGGGCGCGGTCCCCGCCGGCCGCTCAGGCGTCGAGGAAGGACCGGCGCGACGCGCGCGCCGCTTCGAGCGCTGCGACCAGGACGTGGGGAGGGTCGCCGAGCGTGGCACACGCGTCGACACCGGCGGCACGCGCCCGGCAGCAGTCGCGCAGCGCGCTGAGGGCGACGACCGGCGGCGCGGCAGCGGTGCGCTTGAGGCCGGTGATGGCCGCGGCGAGGTCCGCGGCCGAGGCGGGGCCGTCGGACCACCAGTCGACGAGCACGACGTCGGGGTCGGCGGCGCCCGCGCGCAGCGGCAGCGCCGACGCCTCGACGGCGACGGCGACGATCTCTACCCCCTGCTCCGCGAGGTAGAGACTCAGGGCATCGCGCAGAGCTGGGCGATCGGTC
>CAIWHY010000500.1 GCA_903912585.1 uncultured Thermoleophilia bacterium
GGCGACCACGGCGGCCAGCGCCGAGGGCAGAGCCACGAAGCCGCCCATGGAGAGGCGCTGCAGGCCGCCGATGAGACCGGCGCCGATGCCGACGATGGGCCCGCCCAGCAGGCCGCCGAGCGCAGCGCCCATGTCGCGCGTGTTGGCGATGCCGCCGAGGATCTCGACGCCGGCGAGCGTGCCCCACACCGAGAAGGCGCCGAAGATCGCGATGAGCAGGACCCGGCCTTTCCAGCGCAGCCGCTTGTCGAGCACCTGGTGATACGTGCGCGTGCGCGTGAACAGGTAGGCGACCACGACCACGACGGCCATGCTTTTGACGAGGTCGATCAGGAGGTTGAGCGATACCTTCATGGTGCCGGCGCGGCCCCCGCGGTCACTCCTCGTGCCGGTCGTTGGCGCGGATGTACGCGAGCAGGTCCGCGGTGGACGGCGACTCGATCCGCATCGACTCGTAGTCGACCATCACGCCGTTGAAGTACTGCATGATCAGCCAGTCGCCGGAGGGGCCGCCGGGGAGGACGCCGGTGAAGAGGAAGCCGGCGTCCTCGAGGTCGGCGGCCACGTGCCCGGTGCCGCGAGCGCTCAGGTCGAGGTAGACGTTGACGACGCTCGTGTTCTCGCGCAGCCGCCGGATGACCTCGTGGCGGATGCGCTGCTGCAGGTCGCGGCCGTAGTCCGGGATGCGGATGGTGGCCGCCGAGCGCTTCGTGTTGACGCTGACGTCGAGGGTCGACAGCGCGCGGTGGTCGACGGGCGCGTCGTCGGCGAAGCTCACCGGCGCGCCCAGCCGCTCGTAGATGCGCGCGATCATGTCGTGGTGGCGGGACGGCGCGTAGATCGCGGCCGCTCGCGGCGGCTTCAGGTACTTGAAGCCGAGGATCACGGAGCGCCGCGTCGCCGCCTCCTCGGCGATGCCCTTGAAGGCCATCGTCGCCGGCGAGTTGGCAAGCAGGAACCCGCAGTCGGCGAAGCCCAGGTGGTGGCAGAACTTCTGCGTGTAGGTGTGGACCGTGACCTCCTCGATGAACATGCCGTGGAGGCCGCGCGAGAGCGCCTCGCCGTCGAGGTACTCGCCCAGCCGCCGGGCGATGGACTGGCCGCGGTACTTCGCCTTGGTCGCCACGATGGCGAGGTCGGCGACCTCGTGCGTGTCTTCGGGGAAGACGAGGGCGGCGTGCCCGGCGACCTCGCCGTCGGGCGCGGTGGCCACGGCGGAGACCATGTCGCCGGCCTGGTTGAGGGCGACGACGCGGTCGGGGTAGTACATGTGCTCGTTGACGTAGGTGTAGCGGTAGGCGTCGTAGATGCAGCGGCAGACCTCGATCGCCTGCTCCGGGCGCAGCGGGCCGATGTCGAGGGGCACGCGCTCGGCAGCGGGCACCGGCGCGAGCGCCTCCGGGGGGGCCTCTTCGGCCGGCGGGGCGCCGGTGATCGCCTCGGCGGGGAGGTACATGACGAACACCGTCTCCTTGCCTTGGCTGCCGAGGTTGTGGAACTCGACGACGTCGGCGATCTGCTTCATGAGGAAGCTGCCGAGGCCGGCGCCGGTCTGGCTGTCGAGGTCGGCGCCGGGATCGTAGGCAGGCGTCAGCGACGGGTCGTAGGGCATGCCCTCGTCGTGGACGGTGATCTGCACGCCGGCGGGGACGCGCTCGCAGGCGACGTCGAAGCCGGCACGCTCGTCGGCGGCGAAGGCGCCCTGGATGACGTTGGTCGCCGCCTCCTCCATCAGGAGGTCGAAGCGCGCCTGGCCGGCGGCGTCGAAGCCGGCGGTCGCGGCGTAGCCGCGCACGAAGCCCTGGACCATGGCGACGAACGCCAGGTCGTTGGGCACCGTCAGGCTGCAACGCTGCGGGTCGAAGTCGACGTCCGGCCTTGCCATCCCGCCCCCGCTGGTCAGGGCGCCCGCGGCGCGGGCGCCACGAAGGGTAGTATAGGCCGCCGCGGGTGCCCTCCGGGGCCGGCGCCGCTGCGTTGCCTTTCGCGGGCGCGCCGCATACCCTGTGGCGAGCCTGCGCCGGCGCCCGCCGGCGCGACCCGACGGCCTCGAGGAGCCATGCCGGCAGAACCGCCTTCCCGCACGCCGTCCACGCCGCTGCGCGTCCCGACCGGCACCGCCGCGCTGCGCCGTGCCCTCCCGGGCCTCGTCCTCATCGCCCTGGTCTGCCTGGCCCCGCTCTGGGGCGTGCTGGCGGCGAGCTGGAGCGTGTTCGCCGTCGTGTTCGTCTTCGTCGCCGACGGCGCCTTCGACGGCGTCTTCGCCTGGCGGCGGGCGCGCAGCGCGCGCGGCGACACTGGCCGCGACGATCGCGACGCCGTACTGGTCAAAGAGTTCGTGCGCACCTACATGGTCGTCGTCGCGGTGATGGCGCTGGTCGCCTACATGGCGTTCACCGGCAAGCTTCTCAAGCCGGGCGGCGAGCTGCCGCCGCACCCCTACCAGGGGTTCGCCACCTGGCAGCTGTGGGCGATCGTCGCGGCGCTGTTCGCCGTGCGCGCCTTCGTGTACTGGTGGGACTGGGTGCGCGGCGACGAAGGCGCCCTGCTGCCTCCGGCGGCGGTCGTCTCCGCTCCGCTCCGCCGCCTCTTCGTGCTGCAGTTCGGCCTGCTGATCGCGGGCCTCATCGTGTACTGGCCGCTGCGCTCCTCCACCGCCGGGATCGCGGCGCTCGTGCTGCTCGCCGCCAC
>CAIWHY010000501.1 GCA_903912585.1 uncultured Thermoleophilia bacterium
ATGCAGGGCGGCGGCTCCAAGGTCATGAGCTTCGGCAAGAGCCGCGCCAAGCGCGTCAGCGTCGACTCGCCCAAGGTGACGTTCAAGGACGTCGCCGGGGCGGACGAGGCCGTCGAGGAGCTGCACGAGATCAAGGAGTTCCTCGAGAACCCGAAGAAGTTCCAGCAGCTCGGGGCGCGCATCCCCAAGGGCGTGCTGCTCTTCGGCCCGCCCGGCACCGGCAAGACGCTGCTCGCGCGGGCCGTCGCCGGCGAGGCGGGGGTGCCCTTCTTCTCCATCTCCGGCTCGGACTTCGTCGAGATGTTCGTCGGCGTCGGCGCCTCGCGCGTGCGCGACCTCTTCGCGCAGGCCAAGGAGAACGCGCCCTGCATCATCTTCGTGGACGAGATCGACGCCGTCGGCCGCCACAGGGGAGCCGGGTTCGGAGGAGGGAACGACGAGCGCGAGCAGACCCTCAACCAGCTGCTCGTCGAGATGGACGGCTTCGAGATGAAGGACAACGTCATCCTCATCGCCGCCACCAACCGCCCCGACATCCTCGACCCGGCGCTGCTGCGCCCGGGCCGCTTCGACCGCCAGATCGTCGTCGACCGGCCGGACCGGCCGGGCCGCAAGGCGATCCTCGAGGTGCACACGCGCGGCAAGCCGATCAGCAAGGAGATCGACCTCGACGCGCTCGCCGCGCAGACGCCGGGCTTCACCGGCGCCGACCTCGCCAACCTCGTCAACGAGGCGGCGCTGCTGGCGGCCCGCTACGGCAAGAAGGTCATCGAGACGCACGAGCTCGAAGAGGGCATCATGCGCGTGCTCGCCGGCCCCGAGAAGAAGACGCGCATCATCTCCGAGAAGGAGAAGGCGATCACCGCCTACCACGAGATGGGGCACGCGCTCGTCGGTCACTTCCTCGAGTACACCGACCCCGTGCACAAGATCTCCGTGGTCAGCCGCGGCCAGGCGCTCGGCTACACCATCAGCCTGCCGACCGAGGACAAGTTCCTGACCACCAAGCAGGAGCTCATGGACACGCTGGCCATGACGCTCGGCGGCCGTGCCGCCGAAGAGGTCGTCTTCGGCGAGATCACGACCGGCGCCGCCAACGACCTCGAGAAGGCCACGGCCACCGCCAAGCAGATGATCATGCGCTACGGCATGAGCGAGGAGCTCGGCCCGCGCACGCTCGGCCACGACCAGTCGATGCCCTTCCTGGGACGCGAGTTCCAGCAGCAGGCCGACTACTCGGACGAGGTCGCGCGCCAGATCGACGACGAGATCCGCCGCATCATCGAGGACGCGCACCAGCGCGCCACGACGGTGCTGCTCGAGAAGCGCGAGGTGCTCGACCGGATCAGCAAGATCCTGATCACCCGCGAGACGCTCGAGCGCCGCGAGTTCGAGGCGCTGCTCGACGGTATCTCGGAAGAAGAGGTCTTCCGCGAGAAGGACGCGAAGCGCGGCCAGCCGGACGACAGCGTGACGAAGCCCGAGCGACCCACGAGTGGCCCGCGCGTCGGCGTACCTGCGCCGGTCAGTCCGATGACCCCCGAGGCGGGCTGAGCAGCTTCCGGGAGCCCGCGGCGCCGGGTCGGCGCGCAGCGCGACGCGGCCGTAGGGGCCTGAAGGCCCGGCACGCCCAGTGGCCGATGGCCGCGACGTCGTGGTGCGCCTACTTGTCGATGGCTACAAACGCGCGGATCTTCTCGAGCCAGTCGGGGATCGCGAGCTGCTGCGGGCAGAGCTCCTCGCAGTCGTGGCACTGCGTGCATGACTCGGCGCGCTGCGGCTCCGGCATCCAGCCGTAGGCGAACCGTGCTGCCGCGGGTCCACCGCCGTAGATGATCGCATCGTTGTAGACCCCCAGGACCTCGGGGATCGCGACGCCGCTCGGGCAGGGCAGGCAGTAGCGGCAGTTCGTGCAGTCGATGGGGCTGCAGGCGAGGTAGGCGTCACGGACCTGGCTGTAGGTGGCAAGATCATCCTCCGTCTGGGCGCCGGCGGCCGCTCGCCCGGCGCACGCGAGGTTCTCCTCGAGCTGCTCCATGCTGCTCATGCCGGAGAGCAGGAACGACACGTCTTCGTGACGCCAGACCCACTGCAGAGCCCACTCGACTGGGGTACGCGGCGCCTCTCCGGCGGCTTCACGCCGCGCGTTGGCGGCGGACCAGAGCGCGGCTACCGCCTCCGGCGGCCGCCGCGCCAGCCGGCCGCCGCGCAGCGGCTCCATGACGATCACGCCCAGCCCCTTGCGCGCCGCGTACTCGAGCCCGCGCGTGCCGGCCTGGAACTCCTCGTCCATGAAGTTGTACTGGATCTGGCAGAACTCCCAGAGGTCGGTGGCGTCGACGACCTCCTCGAACACCGCGTACTGGTCGTGGAACGAGAACCCCAGATGGCCGATGCGCCCGTCGGCAAGCGCCTTCTCGGCCCACTCCAGCACGCCGTACTCGCGCAGCTTGGCGACGCTCCCGGCACGGAGGCCGTGCAGCAGGTAGAAGTCGACCGAGTCGAGCTGCAGGCGCTCCAGTTGCTCGCTGAAGTAGCGTTCGCAGTCCTCGCGCGCCTCGAGCTTCCACATCGGCAGCTTGGTGGCCACTTTCAGACGTCCGCGCAGCTCGGCAAGGCCGGCGTCGCCGGGCCCGCAGAGGTCGCCGGCCACCGTGCGCAGCGCGTGGCCGAGCCAGCGCTCGCTGGCGCCGTCGTGGTAGGGGTAGGCCGTGTCGACGTAGTTGACGCCGGCCGCGACGGCGCGCCGCAGCATGGCGTCCGCGGTCTCCACGTCGATGCGCCCGAAGGCGTCATCTGTCGCAGCGGCGCCCTCCGCCAGCTGCGGCAAGCGCATCGCGCCGAAGCCCAGCGCCGAGGGACGGAAGTCGATCTTGCCGAAGCTGCGCTGTTGCAGCATGACGCTCCTTTGCTCGCAGATGACCACCAGCGACGCCGCCGCCATGCGCTCGGGGTCGCCCAGCGCTTCTACCTCACCCAGGCCACGAACTCCTCGAGCTGAGCCCGGCGGCGCTCGAAGCGGTTGATCGGCGCCTCCCCGTCAGGATAGCCGAGCGCGACGGCGATGACGAAGCGCTGGTCGGCGGCGCCGGGCAGTGCGGGGCGCAGCGCTTCGGGGTCGCGCACCGCCATCGCCATGATGCAGGTGCCGAGGCCCTTGTCGTGGGCGGCGAGGCAGACTGACTGCACCAGCAGGCCGCTGTCGAAGAGCAGGTAGTCGCTCTCGATCGCGGGTTCGGTGGTGAAGTAGAGCACGCAGGGGGCGCCGTAGAAGTTCGCGGGCGCAAGCGCAGCCTCGCCGCCGGTCGCGGCGAAGGCGTCACGGAGGAAGGACAGCTGCTTGGTGCGCGCCGCCAGCTGCGGCGGCCATTCGCGCGGCATGCGGAAGTCGGGGCCGGCGGGAGCCTCGCCTGTCGCCGGCGTCGGGGCTGCCGACTTCAGCTTGGTGAGGGTCTCGCCGCTCGCCACAAAGACGTGCCACGCCTGCGTGTTGGCCCACGAGGGCGACCAGCGCGCCGCCTCGAGGATCTCGCGGATGAGCTCCTCGGGGACGGGGTCGGGCTTGAAGGCACGGATGCTGCGCCTCTCGCGCAGGGCCTGTTCGAACTCCATGTCGTTCCTTTCGTTTGCGGTCGTCGCCTACGCGACGGGCCAGCCGGCGTCGTCGATGGCTGCCTCGGCCGCCGCCCGGTCGCCGGCTCCGGCAGGCCAGCGCGCCGCCACGAGGCGATGGCCCCTGAGGCCGTCGGAGGCCGGCGAGGCCAGCCAGACCAGCGGCGGCACGATGACCTGCGGGTCGAGCTGAGAGGCGCGCAGCTCGGCCGGCGCGTCATCGGGGATCATGCCGGTGCGGGTCGCGCCGCCGGGGAGCACGGCGCTGACGGTGACGCCCGTCCCGGCGAGCTCCTGCGCCCAGACGATCGTCTCCGTCCCAAGCGCTGCCTTCGACGGGCCGTAGGGGGAGAAGCCGCGTCGCCGCATCGTCTGGTGGTTCATCGAGATGTTCACGCTGCGCCCCCAGCCGGCTGCGAGCATCGCCGGCACAGCGGCGCGGGCCATGAAGCAGGGGCCGTTGACGTTGGTCATGAACCCCATTCTTGCCGACGACTGCCGACTGAAGCTAGTCGATGCAGATCTTCACCACCTCCAGCAGGACTGGCAGGCCTGGTCCGGTGCGCCCCGAGGGTCTAGCATCTCGGCCTGAAAGGCAAGGCCGCCAGACGCGCCTGTGCAGCGACCCCGCTCTGATCAAAGTCCACGCGAAGGAGCCACCGTGACGGTCGAGAAGCTCAATCCCGCCGGCCTGCATGAGCCGGTGGACAACATGTACGCGCACGTCGTGCGCGCCGCCGGCAGCGTCCACTACCGGATCGGCGGGCAGGTGCCGGTCGCACCCGACGGCGGCAACCTGCACCGCGGCGACATGGCGGCCCAGATCCGCGAGTGCTACGAGCAGGTCACGACGGCGCTGACCTCCGTCGGCCTCTCGTGGCAGGGCGTGACCCACATCTATACCTTCACGACCGACATGGACGAGTACCTGCGCTGGGAGCCGCCGATCGCCAAGTCGTTCTTCGGCGAGACGCCGCCGGCGTCGACGCTCGTCGAGGTCTCCCGGCTCGTGGAGCGCGACTGGCTTGTGGAGGTCCAGGTCGACGCGGTGTCCGACCGCTGAGGAGATTCGCGCTTGGTCATGCGCGAGTGGTCTTGAGATGTAGGATTCGGCTCGTACGGGGGGCGCAGCGAAGGGAGCGCGAGATGGACAGGCTCAACAGGGCAGCGTCGCGCACTCGGCGGCGCGTGTGGATTGGCACTCCATCCGTACTCGTGCTTCTCGGCCTGCTGCTCGTCGCGGCTGGTTGCGGGAGCACGACTCCGGCGAGCAGCGCGAGCGCCACCTCCTCCGGCGCGACTCCGCACAAGGGTGGGACGCTGGTCATCACCTATCAGAGCGAGCCCCAAAGCCTCGATCCAGCCATCAACTGGGACGAGGGCTGGACTGAAGAGGACTGCCTCTTCAATACCTTCCTCAAGTACTCCAGCGGGCCTGGGACGGCTGGCACGACGCTGATCCCCGATCTAGCGACGGCGATGCCGGAGATCAGCAACGGCGGCAAGACCTACACGTTCCACCTGCGCCAGGACATCAAGTTCGCGCCTCCGGTCAGTCGCGGGGTGACTGCTGCCGACTTCAAGTGGAGCTTCGAGCGCATGATGAGCTTGCCGCTTGCGCCCGCGTCGAGCTTCTACACGGAAGTTGTCGGAGCGCCCGCCTTCATGGCCGGCAAGGCCAAGCACATCTCCGGCTACGAGGTCCTCGACCCCTACACCGTCAGGGTCACCCTAAGTCAGCCCGACGCCGCCTTCCTGAACGCCTTCTCGATGCCATTCACGAGCGTGATCGCCAAGGAATGGGTGGCGAAATGGGGCAAGCAGGTCGGACGTCATCCCTTGGGGACCGGGCCCTTCCTCCTCGACCACTGGACCCCGGGCCAAGAGCTCGTCATGAAGCGCAACCCCAACTACTACGGCGCGCCCGGCAAGCCCTACCTCGACGGGATCGACGTCAAGTTCTCGGTCACGCCGTCGACGGCGCTGTTGCAGTTGGAGCGCGGCCAAGTCGACGTGCTCGGCGACGGCATCGCCCCGCCCGACTTCCAGCGCGTGCTTGCCGATCCCACCTGGAAGCAGCAGGTCGCTCAGGAGCCCTCGATCGAGAACGACTACCTCTTCTTGAACACGCAGATGAAGCCCTTCGACAATCCAAAGGTGCGCCAGGCCGTGGCCTACGCCATCAACCGCGAGAGGATCATCAAACTGCTGGCCGGCACGGCTCTCCCCATCAATCAGCTCTACCCGGCCGGCCTGCCGGGCCACGTGAGCGAGGCGTCTCTGCCTGCCGACGCCCTGCATCTTTACGACCCGGCCAAGGCCAAACAGCTGCTCGCGGACGCCGGTTATCCCACTGGCTTCTCGACGACGCTCTACACGCACAACGTCGATCCGTGGCCGCGCCTCATGCAGTCTGTTCAGAACGACCTTGCGCAGGTCGGCATCAAAGCCTCGATCCGCACGTTGGACCGGGGCACCTATTGGACGCTCATCGGCCAGCCAAACAAGGTGCCCGTCGGGTTCTGCGTCTGGAGGCAGGACTACCCGGACCCGTCTGACTTCGTGATGCCGCTGTTCACCAAGGCGTCGGCCGTGCCGGGGGGATTCAACGCGAGCTTCTGGTGGAGTCCTACGGTCGAGCGCATGCTCGCGCAGGGGCAGGCGATGGCTGAGCCGGCGCAGGCGCAGGCGCGCCTCGCCCTCTTCGGACAGATCCAGAATCAGATCCTGGCGGCGGTGCCGTTCGTGCCGCTCTATCAGCCGATCCAGAACTCGATGTACTCAAAGCGAGTCGGCGGCTTCTACTTGAGCCCAGTGACCTACTACCGGCTGCCCGACTACTGGATCAAGTGATCGACCTCGAGTTCCTGTGCCAGCTGTGCCTGGCCTCGGGCACGTCAGGACATGAGCTCGCGGTCCAGAGAGTCGTCGCCGAGCGCCTGCGCGCGCATGTGCCTGCGGCTCGCATCGAGCTCGACACGCTGGGCAATCTCATGGCCACGATCGGCGCCGACCAGCCCGACGCAGTCAGGATCCTGCTGGCCGCACACGCCGACCAGATCGGCGCCATCGTCACGGGAGCGGACGAGCGCGGCTTCGTGCAGATCGGCGCTGCGGGATTCATCGATGCCGAGCTTCTGCCGGGTCGCTTCGTGGTCGTTCACACGTCGGCGGGCCCGAGAGACGCTGTCGTGGGCAGGCTGCCCAACGACTTCATTCGGGAGCAAGATCGCGGCAAGGTTGTGCAGTTCGAGGATCTCTGGCTCGACGTCGGGGCAGAGTCGCGTGAGGCTGCCCTGGCCGCAGTGCAGATCGGCGATCCCGTGACCTTCGGGCCGCACTTCTCCGAGATCTCGCCGGGCCGCTACGCATCGCCAGCACTCGACAACCGGGCCGGCGTCTACGCGGCCTTTCGTGCGCTGGAGTCGCTGGCCGAAGACTGCGAAGGGATCTGCGTCACTGCCGCCGCCACGGTCGGTGAAGAGACTTCGTTCCTCGGCGCTCGCCGCCTCACCCGTGAGCTGCATCCTCAGTTCATCATCGTCGTCGACGTGATGTGGGCAAGCGACCATCCTTCGATTACCCCACAGCGGGCCGGCGGCGACGTGCGGCTCGGACGGGGGCCAACGGTCTGCCGCGGCGCCGGCGCGAATGAGGATCTCGGCGCGCTGATACGGGACGAAGCCGCGAAGGAAGGCGTGCCCGTGCAGGCTCGTGCGGCTGCTGGGGAGACGCTGACAGACGCCGATGAGCTGGCCGCGACGCCTGACGCAGCGACGGCCCTCATCGGGATTCCGCTCCGCTACATGCACACAGCTGCCGAGGTGGTGTCGGGCGACGACGTCGAGAACAGCGTCCGCTTGCTCACCGCGGTTGCTCGCCGCTTGGCGCAGCGCCAACGACCTCTGGAGATGTGAAATGTCTCCTGACTACCGCACTGTGCGATTCGGGACCGTCCATCTCGAGCTTGCCGAATGTTGCGCCGGGGTGCCCTGCGCACTGCTAGGAAAGGAGCCGTGGTGAAACCTCACGACGCAGCGGGAGGCCGGCGCTTCGGCGCCCTTGCCCCGGCGACCATCGGCCTTGCAGTCGTACTTGCCGCGTCCGCTCTGCTCGTCACTGTCGCCGGTTGCGGGAGCTCGAGCGCACCGAACCCGTCAGCGACCTCGCAGGCCCCGCAGCGCGGCGGCTCGCTGACGACCTCCTTCCAATCCGAGCCACAGAACCTCGATCCGGCCGTCGACTGGGAGCTCACCGGCACGCAGGTGATGCAGGCGATCTACCAGGGACTGCTGCGCTACAAGCCGGTCCCGGGCCAGGCGGGTACCCAGCTCCAACCGCTGATCGCGACCACGGTGCCCGCGCCGACCAACGGCGGCAAGACGTACATCTTCCACATCAGGCCCGGCGTGGACTTCCAGGCGCCGGTCAGCCGGCCCGTCACCGCTGCCGATTTCAAGTACAGCATCGAGCGCATGATGCGCATGCCGCTCGCTCCGGCGACCTACTTCTACACGGGCATCGTGGGCGCCACCCAGTACCAGGCCGGCAAGGCGGCGCACATCGCGGGGATCAAGGCAGTCGACCCCTCGACGCTCGAGTTCGATCTCCTGAATCCCGACCCCGCCTTCCTCAACGCGCTCACCCTCAACTTCTGCAACGTCGTGCCCCGTGAGTGGGTGGCCAAGTGGGGCAACCACGGCTTTGCCCGCCATCCGCTGGGCACCGGACCGTTCACCTTCGTGAACTGGACGCCGGGGCAGAACATCGTCCTTCAGCGCAGCGCGAACTACTGGGAAGCCGGCAAGCCCTATCTCGACGGCCTCAAGTTCGCCTTCTCGATCAACCCGACCACGGCGCTGCTGGGCCTGCAGCGCGGACAGATCGACGTGCTTGGCGACGGTCTCCCGCCGGCCGAGATCCCGCGCATGACGGCGGACCCCAAGTGGAAGCAGCAGGTCTACTCGGAGAAGGAGATCGCCGGGGTCTACCTCTCCATGAACGTTCAGTTCACTCCCTTCGACAACCTCAAAGTCCGGCAGGCTCTCTCGTGGGCCATCGACCGTGAGAAGCTCTGCAAGCTGCAGAGCGGTCAGGCCGTGCCGCTGTGGCAGTTCCTTCCGGAGGGCATGCCGGGGTCCGAGCCCGGCAAGCAGTACTACGGCTACGACCCCGCCAAGGCCAAGCAGCTGCTGGCCGCAGCGGGCTTCCCGAACGGCTTCTCGACCACCTTCTATGCCAACAACGTCGACCCCATGCCGAAGCTGGCGCAGTCGATCCAGAACGATCTGGCGGCAGTCGGCGTCAAGGCGTCACTCAGGCTTCTGGACCGAAACTCCTTCTACGCCGTGCAGTCGACGCCGCACAAGATGCCGCTCAGCATCACGGAGTGGTACATGGACTTCCCCGATCCCTCGGACTTCGTCGTGTCGCTGGCGAGCAAGAGCAATGCGGTCAACGGCGGCATGGACAACCCCTTCTGGTGGAGCCCGCAGCTGGAGCAGCTGCTTGCGACCTCATCTGGCCTGCCACCCACTCAGCGTCTGGCGGCCTACACCCAGATGCAGCAGATCATCATGGCGAACGCTCCCTACGTGACTCTCTACCAGCCGCTGATCACGTCGATGGCCTCGAAGAGCGTCGGCGGCTTCTATCTGAGCGCTGTCACGCCCTGGTACGACCTTCCCAGCTACTGGCGCATCAAGTGATGTCTTCCTCCGTCCAGTCGCAGGCGAGAAGCGAGGTGACGCGGTGAGGGTGGCGATCGGCGAGTTCCACCACGAGAGCAACAGCTTCTGCTCCGAGCCGACGCGGGTCGTGCAGTTCGAGACCGCCCCGGTCTACCTCGATAGAGGCTGGTGCTTCGGGGAGGAGCTGCTTGCCGTGGCGCGCGGCACGCATACCGTCCTCGGCGCCTACATCGAGAAGGCCGCCGAGCATGGCTGGGAGCTCGTGCCGCTGGCCGCAGCGGAGACCATGCCATCCGGCGAGATCGAAGCTGCGGCCTATGCCGAGGTCAAAGAGGGCATGCTCGCTCGGCTGCGGGCTGCCCTGCCGGTCGACGGAGTGCTCCTCGACTTGCACGGCGCCGCGATGGTCGAGGGCCTCGACGACTCGGAGGGCGACCTGCTGGCGGGCATCCGGCGCCTCGTCGGCGCAGCGACGCCGGTCGTCGCCGTGCTCGACCTGCACGCCAACCTGACTCAAGAGATGGTCGACGCTGCGGACCTGCTGCTCGGCTACGACACCGAGCCGCACACGGACATCTACGAGCGTGGCCTGGAGGCCGCCGAGCTCTTTGCGGCGATAGCTCGCGGGGACGTCACGCCGACCGCTTGTCGCGTCCATCCGCCGCTGATCCTGCCGGCCATCAACACGTGCACCGAGCGGGATCCGATGCGGACGCTCATGCAGCGGGCGTTCGAATGCGAAGACGATCCTCGCGTGCTTGACGTCTCGGTCTTCGCCGGCTTCTACGGCTCCGACCAGGCAGACGCCGGCGCCTCCGTGCTGGTGACGACCGGTGGCGACGCCGATCTCGCCAAAGTCGTGGCAGGCGAGATGGGGCAGCTGCTCTGGGACCTGCGAGAAGGCTTCATCTGGCCGCTCACGCCGGTTGCTGACGCAGTCGCGGCAGCAAGGCAAGCGGGCGGCTTGTGGGCTTTCATCGACGAGGCCGACGATCCGCTCGGCGGCGGACCCGGCGACGGCACGGCGGTGCTGCGCGACGTGATCGAAGCCGGGGTCACCTCGGCGGGCGTGTGCATGCTGTGCGACCCCGAGATGGTGGAGGCGGCGTTTCGAGCGGGCTCGGGCGGCGTGGTCGAAGGCACGGTGGGGGGGAAGACCGATGGCCGGCATGGCGCGCCGTTGCCCATCCGGGCACGAGTCGTGAGCTTGCGCGACGAAGCGATCCCATTCGCCTGCTGGGATCCCACGCTCATGCAAGATGTGGGGCGCATCGCTGTGCTCGACGCCGACGGCATTCTCATCCCAGTCAGCGAACTCAAGGCGGGGACCGAGGCGATCAACGTCTTCGAAGTGCTGGGCATCGATCTCGCGAAGCTGGACGTGATCATCCTCAAGGGATTGGGCAACACGATCAAGCGAGCTTACGGCGACATCCCGCGAGGCTACGTCGAGGTCGAAAGCCAAGGCATCAATCACCCAGACCTACGCAAGATGGGCGAGTACCGCAAGCTCAGGCGGCCCTGCTTCCCTCTCGACGATGACGTGGAGTTCGGGGCTCAGTAGACCGACAGAGGTCAAGGGGGCAGGCCGGCCATCCCGCGAATCTGCGCCGACGCGAGGCCATCATGTGGCTCACTTCAAGCTCTCGCACCTCGGGCTGCGTCGATCGCCCTCATAGGCGCGAGCGAGCATCGGCGTCAACGTGGCGCCTGCGAACTCACGACAGGTGGCTTGAGCGTAGTCTCGAGCGAGGCATCGGACGGCCGGTTTGTGAGCGCCACGGCGCACGGCGGCGTGCGGAAGGTGGAACTGCGGCGAAGCAGCAAGAAGCGGGCGGCGCCCGGTTCCGGGACACTCTGCGGAACGCGAAGAACAAGGCGAACCTAGGCGAACTGAGGCGAACTGAGGCGAACTGAGGCGAACTGAGGCCGACATGTTGGCAGATGTTGGCAAGCCGGCATCCCCGGCAGGGATGGGGAAGACGGGAAACCCGCCGTTGCCAGCAAAGTCTTGGAGCCGACGCTCGGAATCGAACCGAGGACCCCATCATTACGAGTGATGTGCTCTGCCAGCTGAGCTACGTCGGCCCAAAGTGAAGCTTCGGCATTCTAGGGCACGGGGGCCGTGGGCGCAAAGCCGGCCTCACGCGCGCCGGGAGTCGGGGCCGCGCGGTGGGAGCGTGGTGGCCCGGCCCGTCGTCGTTGCGGCGCGCCCGGCGCCCGCCCGCCGCGGCCGTCCGCCGCCCTTCTGTCCATGCCGCGCCGCCATCCTCTGCCGGGCAGGCCAGTGACGACCCTACCCGGCCGGGGGGTGAAAGCCGTAGAATGGCGTCGGAAGCTATACCAGCGTGACGGCCTGTCGCCGCCGTTCGCCGTCGCGTGGGGGAGGGGTCAGTGAACGGCTCGGCCGCCGTCATCCGCATCCTGCTCGTCGACGATCACGCCATCGAGCGCCAGGGCGTGCGTTCGCTGCTGGATGCGCAAGTGGACATGACCGTCGTGGGCGAAGCGCCCGACGGTCTCGAGGCGATCCACCTGGTCGCGACCACCCACCCGGACGTCATCGTCACCGAGACGATCATGCCGCGCATGAACGGCCTCGAGCTCACCGGGCAGATCCTGCGCCGCTACCCCGAGGTCAGGATCGTCGCCCTCACCCGCAACGACCGTCGCGACTGCGTGCTGCGCCTCGTCCAGGCCGGCGCCACCGGCTACATGCTCAAGACCGTGACGGCCGAGGAGCTGGTCGGCGCGATCCGCCTGGTGGTGGGCGGCACGCGGGTGCTCCAGCCCAAGGCGCTTGAGGCGGTCCTCGACGACTATCTGCAGCGCGTCCACGAGCACCCCGCGCGCCAGCCTGCCGATGAGCTCACCGCCCGCGAGCGCGAGGTGCTCAAGCTGATCGCCGAGGGCAACACCAACCAGGACATCGCCGACATGCTGTGCCTGAGCCGCAAGACGGTGGAGACGCACCGCGGCAACATCATGGAGAAACTCGGGCTGCACAAGGTCACCGACCTCGTCAAGTACGCCATCCGCGAGGGCATGGTCGGCCTGGACTGAGGCCGCGCGGCCGGGCTCGGGCCAAGCCCGGGCCGGGCTCGGGCCAAGCTCGGGCCAAGCTCGGGCCGGGCTCGACGGCGGCTTGGCCAAAGCGGCGCGGGCGGGGCTGCCGAACCCGTGCCAACTGGGACTGCGGGTCTCCACATTTTGTACAGAACGTGAGAGGGACCGCGCCTCCTGCCGTGATACCTTGTACCTTGTGAAAGTAGTCACGCGGGGAACCCCCCGCGGCCCGCTGCGTGGTGCGTACGGGGGAGACCTGTGCCTCGCGGCGCGACCGCCCCGCTCGGCGCCGTCTTCGGCGCGGAGCGCCCGCAGAACGTCTTCACGCTCCGGTTCCTTGGGGGGACGCGGAGTGCGTGCATCAGTCCGGCGATGACGAACTGGAGAGGAGAATGACGGAGCTAGCGACCACAGCCCAAGCTAGAGAGCTTCACAGACAGTTCTGTGAAGACGTCATGAGCATGCCCGGCGGAGAGAAGATCAACATCTGCCAGCAATGCGGCACATGTACCGGGTCCTGCCCCACGAGCTACCTTATGGACTGGGGCCCGCGCGAGATCATCGGCGCTTTCCGCGCCGGCATGATCGACCGCGTCGTCAAGAGCAACACCATCTGGCTCTGCACCTCCTGCTACTCCTGCACCGTGCGCTGCCCGGCCGGGATCAAGATCACCGACCTCATGTACGAGCTCAAGCGCATGGCCATCAAGTACGACCTCGCGCCCAAGGACGGCAAGTCGCCGGCCATGACCAAGTACTTCGTGGACAGCGTGCACAAGCACGGCCGCAACCACGAGGTCGAGCTCATGGCCAAGTTCATGCTGACCAAGGACTGGGGCCTGCCGTTCAAGTTCATGGGCACCGGCCTCAAGCTCTTCACCGCCGGGCGCCTGCCGCTGTTCGCCAAGAACATCAGAGGCCGCGAGGAACTGGACAAGATCAGCGCCTACCTCGAGGCCCAGGAGGCGAAGACACAATGAGGTACCTCTACTATCCGGGCTGCTCGTCGGAGGCGACGGGCAAGGCCTACGACATCTCCACGCGCGCGATGATGGAGAAGCTGGGCGTGGAGCTCGTCGAACTGGACGACTGGAACTGCTGCGGCGCCACGAGCTACTTCAACGTGCGCGAGCTGGACTCGTTCGCCATCGCGGCGCGCAACCTCGCCATCGCCCAGAAGCAGGGCGACGAGGATCTCTGCGTGATCTGCAACGCCTGCTACACGACGCTCGCCAAGACCAACCGCTACATCGAGGAGAGCCCCGAGGTCCACGAGGCCGTCAACGGTGCCCTCGGCGCAGTGAACCGCTCCTACGACGGCAAGAAGGCCGTGCGCCACATCATGGACGTGCTCGTCAACGACGTCGGCATCGAAGCCCTGAGCGAGAAGGTCACGCGGCGCCTCACCGGCATCAAGGTGGCGCCCTACTACGGCTGCCAGTACTCGCGCCCCATGGGCGCCTTCGACGATCCCGAGTTCCCGACCACGATGGACGCGTTCTTCACGGCGCTCGGCGCCGACGTCATCACCGACTACGCCGGCAAGTCCAAGTGCTGCGGCGGCATGATGATGCTGACCAAGGAAGAGGGCGCCCTGCGCCTCTGCCACGAGCTGCTCGAGGGCGCGCACAAGGCGGGCGCCGACGTGATCGTCTGCGCCTGCCCGCTCTGCGAGATGAACCTCGAGGGCTACCAGCCGCGCGTCAACAAGGCCTTCGGGACCGACTACGACATCCCGGTCATGTACTTCACGCAGCTGGCGGGCCTGGCCTTCGGTGCCAGCCCCAAGGCGCTCGCGCTCGACAAGCAAATCGTCTCCTGTGACCGCGTCGTCGCGGCGATCCCGGCATGAGCGGCGAGGAGGAGGCGAAGATGCCTGAAGACAAGATCGCAGTCTACTTCTGCCACTGCGGCAGCAACATCGCCGGCAAGGTCGACGTCGACAAGGTCGTCGCCTGGGCCGCCGAACAGCCCAACGTGACCGTCGCCCGCGAGTACAAGTACATGTGCTCGGACCCGGGCCAGGACCTGATCAAGGACGACATCCAGAAGCTCGGCGTGAACCGCGTCGTCGTCGCCGCGTGCTCGCCGACCATGCACGAGCCCACGTTCCGCAAGGCCGCTTCCGACGCGGGCCTCAACCCGTACCTGCTCCAGATGGCCAACGTGCGCGAGCACTGCTCGTGGGTCACCGAGGACAGGGACGAGGCCACCGAGAAGGCGATGCGCATCCTCAACGCGCAGATCCATCGTCTGCCGTTCAACGAGGCGCTCGATCCCATCGAGGTGCCGGTCAACCCGGCCGTGATGGTCGTCGGCGGCGGCATCGCCGGCATCGAGGCGGCGCTCAAGCTCTCGGCCACCGGCAAGAAGGTCTACCTCGTCGAGAAGAAGCCGAGCATCGGCGGCCACATGGCGATGTTCGACAAGACCTTCCCGACGCTCGACTGCGCCGCCTGCATCCTCACGCCGAAGATGTCGGCCGCCGGCAAGGACCCCAACATCGAGATGCTCGCCTACAGCGAGGTCGAACAGGTCGAGGGCTACGTCG
The DNA here is from genome assembly GCA_903912585.1 of uncultured Thermoleophilia bacterium. GTDB lineage: Bacteria > Actinomycetota > Thermoleophilia > UBA2241 > UBA2241 > CAIXSE01. The sequence continues at coordinate 14,920 of CAIWHY010000501.1, forward strand.
GCAACTTCAAGGTCAAGGTGCGCAAGAAGGCGCGCTTCATCGACACCGACACGTGCAACGGCTGCGGCGCCTGCATCGAGGCGTGCGTGGTGCGCAAGGTGCCGAGCGAGTTCGACCAGGGGCTCGGCAAGCGCAGCGCCGTCTACATCCCGTTCCCGCAGGCCGTCCCGCTGCGCGCCACGATCGACGCCGCCAACTGCCTCACGCTCAAGGGCAAGAAGTGCAAGCAGCCCTGCATCACGGCCTGCGGCCCGGGCGCCATCGATTTCGAGCAGCAGGACGAGGTCGTCGACCTCGAGGTCGGCGCCATCATCATGGCCACCGGGTTCGAGCTCTGGGAGCCGGACCAGGACCCGCGCTACGGCTACGGCAAGCTGGACAACGTCATCAGCAGCCTCGAGTTCGAGCGCATCTCCAACGCCTCCGGCCCCACCGGCGGGCACATCGTCTGCAAGAACGGCGAGGCGCCCAAGTCGGTCGCCATCCTGCACTGCATCGGCAGCCGCGACATGAACCACCAGGAGTACTGCTCGCGCGTCTGCTGCATGTACTCGCTCAAGTTCAGCCACCTCATCAAGGAGCACCTGCCCGACACCGAGGTGTACGAGCTCTACATCGACATGCGCTGCTACGGCAAGGGCTACGAGGAGTTCTACCGGCGCCTCATGGACGAGGGTGTGCACATGGTGCGCGGGCGCGCCGCCGAGGTCACCGACCTCGCGATGTCGCCCGAGGAGGAGGGGCGCCTCATCGTCAAGACCGAGGACACGCTGCTCGGCATCGTGCGCCGCATCCCGGCCGACATGGTGATCCTCAGCAGCGGCCTCTCGCCGGCCAAGGACGCCAAGGAAGTCAGCCAGATCTTCGGCTTCGGCTGCTCGGGCAACGGCTTCTTCCTGGAGCGGCACCCCAAGCTGGAGCCGGTCAGCACCGTCACCGACGGCATCTTCATCGCCGGCTGCTGCCAGTACCCCAAGGACATCCCGGACACGGTCGCACAGGCCGGCGCCGCGGCAGCCTGCGCCCTGGCTCTGGTCGACAACCCGACCGTCAAGGTGGAGCCGACGGTGTCGTACATCGACCCCGAGAAGTGTTGCGGCTGCCACATCTGCGTGAGCGTGTGCCCGCACACGGCGATCCAGTTCAACGAGGAGAAGAAGGTCGCCGAGGTCATCACCGCCGCCCGCAAGGGCTGCGGGGTGTGCGTCGCCGCCTGCGG
>CAIWHY010000502.1 GCA_903912585.1 uncultured Thermoleophilia bacterium
CCCTCGGCTCCCCCCCGGAGCCGGCCGGAGCCGGCGCCGCTCCCGGCGGCCGGCGCTTTCGCCCCCGAGCGCTCGTCGTGGCGCTGGCCGTGCTCCTCACCGGCGCCGTCGCCGGCGCCGGTATGTTCGCGCTCGAGCAGTCAAGCGTCACCTGGCGTCCGCACGTCACGAGGAGGGCATCCGACTGGCGTATCGCCGCCCCCCACGGACTCGTCATCCACGACGCGGCACTCTCCGGCCGCCACCTGGCCTGGGCCAGCGGCCCGTACACGGTGGTGTTCGATCTCTCCACCGGCAAGAGCAAGTTGCTCGGCATCGCAAGACACGCCAGCTCCGACGCCCCCGCGGCGGTGTCGGAGTTCTACGCCGCTTGGCTGGAAGGGGCCGAGTCCAGTGGCCCCTCGATCTGGACCTACCAGTTCTCCACATCCGCCCGTCGTCGACTCACCGACACGCCAGGCGTGGTCTCGGCGCCGGCGCTGAGCGGCAGCACGCTCGTGTGGGCCGGGCGACAGTCGGGTGCCACCGGAGGGGCGAAGGACGGCGACGTCGCCGTCTTCGCGCGGGACCTCGGGACCGGCGCCGGCCGCGTCGTCACGAAGGGGCCCCATGTGACGGGCCCGGTCGTGGCCGACTGGCCGCGCGTGGGCTGGGGCGAGAACGCCGCCGTGACCGGCGCGGCCGGCCAGGTCTCGTACTTCTTCGCCGTCAAGGACGTTGGAAGCGGCCAGACGTACGCCGTCGATCTTCTGGCGGGAGTGACGTCCGCCACGCTCATGAACATCGACCTCTCCGGCACGACCTTGGCGTGGCGTCTTCAGACGGGCGGCGGCTCGGGCGAGGTCCTCATGCGCGATCTGACCGGCGGCACCACTCAGCCCGTCGCCTCCGGCCCCGGGCTCAGCGGCGGCTCGATCGACGGCGACCGGGTGGTCTGGGCGCAGCCGGCCGGCGGCGGCACGAGCATCATGTGCCGCCGGCTCTCCGGCGGAGCGCCCTTCGCGGTCGCGACCGTCGCCGCGGGCACGGTCACCGACGTCCTCGTCGGCGGCGACACGGTGGCGTGGATCGTCGTGGGCGGCCAGAACGGCTTCAACGGCATCGAGACCGCAAGGCTCGTCCAATGATCGCCCAGCCGCCGACGCGCCGCTCGCGCATCCGGCGCGTCTACGTGGGCCCGTTCGGCCAGCAGGTGCTGGTCTATCTGCTGCTCGGACTCTGGATCCTCAACGTCGCCGACCTGCTGCTCACCAAGTACGCGATCGGGCTGGGCTTCGCCACCGAGTCCAACGACGTGATGCGCTACTTCCTGCACGTCGGCACGCTCACAGCGGCCGTGTTCAAGATCGGCATCGTCACCGTCGGCGTGCTCGTCCTGTGGCGCCTGCGCCGCTACCGGGCGGCGCTGTTCGCGGCGGTCTTGCTGTCCGGGATCTTCGCCGCCGTGGTCGCTTACCAGGTGTTCTGGCTCATGAGCCTGTGAGGGCCTGAGTCGCAGGAGGGCCCGGTGCCGCGCGCGTGCCATGCTCCGTCGCGACCGGCGAGTTCACCGCGTCCGCAGCCCGTCCCCGTAGCCACAGGACGACGAGTGCGCTCACGTAGGCGGCTACCAGCAGCCCGTTGCGAGCGGAGACGGCGAGCACTCCGGCGAGGTGAAGCGCGGCAAGGTTGTCGTAGAGGATCGGGTACTCCGCCTGCGTGAACACCGCCGCGAGCAGGACCAGCGCCGCGGGCACGCGATACGCCGGTCTCATGGACATCACGCTCAGCGCCGCGAGCGGCAACAGCCAGATGATGTGCTGGGGTGAGATGAGCTTGTTGCCGCAGATGGCGGCGAGGATCGCGGCGAGGGCGACCACCGAGATCCCTTCCGCATCGTCGCGCAGGACGTGTCGGGCGCGCCAGGTCACGGCGTAGAGGATCGCCAACAGAGCGAACACCAGGAGAGGTGCCGCGGCGACCAGGACGGACGTCCCGGGCGCCTCGATCTCCGTCGACCCGCCGGGAGGGAAGACGACCGTGATGTGCCCAAGGCCGGCCGCGTGCGCGAGCAGGTACGGGGTCGCCATGAGGCTCTCGAGACCGACGCCTCGGCCTGCCTGGGCAGCGAACAGGCTCGCCCAGACGCCGCCGGCGCCCCGGACCAGAAACGGCACAAAGGGCATGAGCGCCCCCGTCGCGGCGAGAGCCACGACCAGGCTCGCGCGCCGCCGGGTCCGTGCCAGGATGAGCGCGAGCGGCAGCAGGACGATGGGTACGAGCTTGAGGCTGAAGCCGAGTCCGATGAAGAGCCCGGCCCAAGCCCAGCGACGGCAGACGAGACAGAGCAGCGTGGCGGCGATGACGAGTGCGACCGTCCCGTCGAATCGGTTGAGAGCCGTGAGACCGATCGCCGCCGCTCCGAAAGCGAAAGCCACGGCCACGCCAAGCGGTCGTCCCAGGGTCGGCCAGATCCGCGCGGCGGTGAGCGTCGTCACGACAGCCGTCGCAGCAAACACCACGACCATGACGCCTCTGAACTCGGTGCTGTAGATCGCCACCGAACTCGCTGTCGGCGGCGCGAGGATGGGGATGAGGGAGAGCGGCGGGTACTCGAAGCGATACTGGACGTACGGCCACCACCCATGATGCACGAAGTCCGCGATCCCAGCGTAGTGCTGCAAGTCTGCCGTCGACGCCCCATCTCGGTACAACGTAACGTACCGCGCGACCATGGCGAGGATGACCATCCAGACGATCGTCTGGAGGGCCGCGGCCGCGACGCAGAGGAGCACGAGGTCTCTGCGCCGCACCCGCTCCGTCGGCGCCCGAGCGCCGACCGCCGCGCGATCCGCGGCCGCCGTGCTTGTACCGTGCGGCAAGGAGGCTCCGGAGCCGCCCTAGATCCCCGCCGGCAGCGTGCTCAGCGTCTGCTTGACGATCTTCGTCGCGGTGGCGATCACCTCGAGGCTGTGGTCGACCTCACGCTGCGTGTGCGCCGTGCAGGCGAAGAAG
>CAIWHY010000503.1 GCA_903912585.1 uncultured Thermoleophilia bacterium
GCTCGAGGGCTCGGCGGCCCTCGTCTTCGGGGCCGGCGGGGCCGCGCGAGCCGCGGCCGTGGCGCTCGCGCGGCTGGGCATGGACCTCACGCTCGTCAATCGCACCGCGGCCCGTTCGGCGCGCCTCGCGGAGCTTGTGGCGAGCGCCGCGCCCGGCGGGCGCTGCCGGCGGCTGGCTCCCGACGCCGTGACGCCGGCGGACATGGCCGCGCAGCGGCTCATCGTCAACGCGACGTCGCTCGGCATGGGGGGCGCCAGTAAAGTCCCTCGGTGGATGGCCGATAACGTAAACGCGGGGCAGATCGTCTTCGATCTTGTGTATACCGAAACGGAGACTGACCTGATCTTGCGGGCGCGCGAACGCGATGCGATCGTCATCGATGGGCTGGAGATGCTCGTCCGACAGGCCGCGGTGGCGTTCGAGCTCTGGACAGGCCGACCGGCCCCGCTGAAAGTGATGCAGGATGCCGTCACGCAAGGCTGAGAAGACGAAGAAGACGGGCGCGCAGAGCGGGCCTGCTGACAACGGAGGCAATGAACTGAAGCCGAGAGCGACATTTGTCGAGCAGATCGGCGACGACGAGATCTCGCCGCCGCGGGACCTGAGCGGTGCCGTGGACGAGTTGCTTGTCGACTCCAAGCCCACGAGCGTGTCCAGCCCCTTTGTGGAGGTGGACGCTCTTCCGGTGGCGTCCCTGGAAGTCGAGGACGCTGAGGGCTCGGTCGCTCCCGACGGCGACTCCGGCGGGGGTGCCCGCGGGGTGACCACGGCCGACGTGCTCGAGAACGTCGTGCGTAGCCAGCGAGCGTCGAAGCTTCGGCTCGGCGACATCCTCAAGGAGATGGGTCTCGTCACGGAGCAGCAGATCGAGGCTGCCCTTGAGCGCCAGAAGGACACCCACAAGCGTCTCGGACAGCTCCTCATCGACGATGGGAGCCTCTCGGAGCTGGACCTTGCCAAGGCGCTCGCGGCGAAGTTCGGAGTCAGCTTCCTCGATCTGAGCGAGGCGCCTTTCGACGCGGCGGCGACGAGCTACATCGACGAGAAGCTGGCGCGCCGCTACGGCGCCGCGCCTGTCCGCTTCCTCGACGGCAGCACTCTGCTTGTGGCCATGGTCGATCCGCAGAATCTGCTGGCGCTGCAGGATCTCGAGATCATCACCGGGTTCACCATCCAGCCGGCCATCGCCAGCGAAGAGGACGTCTACGGCGCCATCGCCAAGATCTACCGGGACCGCCCGCAGGTCGACGAGAGCAGCGACGAGATCGGCGCCGGCGCGATGGACGAGTCAATCACCGACATCCGCGACGCCACCGAAGAGGCGCCGATCATCAAGCTCGTCAACTCGATCATCGCCCAGTCGGTCGACGACGCCGCCAGCGACATCCACTTCGAGCCGCAGGCGAAGGAGTTGATGATCCGCTTCCGCGTCGACGGCGTGCTGCACGAGATCATGTCGATCCCGCGCCGCATGCAGGCGGGCGTCATCAGCCGCCTCAAGATCATGGCGGACCTCGACATCGCCGAGCGGCGCGTGCCCCAGGACGGGCGCATCGGCCTCGTGGTCGGCGGCAAGCCTATCGACATGCGCGTCGCCACGCTCCCGACCGTCTACGGCGAGAAGATCGTCATGCGCCTGCTCGACAAGTCCAACGTGATGTTGAATCTCGAGGACCTCGGCTTCGCCGAGAAGGCGCTCAAGCGCTTCCAGCGCTCGTTCAGCAGGCCCTACGGCGCCATCCTCGTCACCGGGCCCACCGGGTCCGGCAAGTCCACCACCCTGTACGCGGCCCTCAACATCCTCAACGCCCCGGAGAAGAACATCATCACCGTCGAGGACCCGGTGGAGTACCGGCTCACCGGCATCAACCAGGTCCAGGTCAATGTGAGGGCGGGGATGACGTTCGCCGCCGCCCTCCGCTCGATCCTCCGCTGCGACCCCGACATCGTCATGGTCGGGGAGATCCGCGACCGCGAGACGGCGCAGATCGCGGTGGAGTCGGCGCTCACCGGGCACCTCGTCCTGAGCACGCTGCACACCAACGACGCGCCGGGGGCGCTGTCGCGCCTCACCGAGATGGGCATCGAGCCGTTCCTCACCTCGTCCGCCGTCGACTGCGTCCTGGCCCAGCGCCTGGCGCGAAAGCTTTGCCCCGTCTGCCGGGACCCATACACGGCCACCAAAGAGATGCTGCGCAAGAACGACTTCCCGCCGGAAGTCTGCGAAAGGGACGACGTGGTGCTTTATCGTGCCAAGGGCTGCACGCGGTGCAATAATACCGGCTACAAGGGGCGCCTTGGTCTGTACGAAGTCATGATCGTGAGCGAGGCCATCCGCAGGCTCACCGTGGAGCGCAAGAGCGCCGACGAGATCTCGCGCGTGGCTGCGGCGGAAGGCATGAAGTCCCTACGCGAAGATGGCATCGA
>CAIWHY010000504.1 GCA_903912585.1 uncultured Thermoleophilia bacterium
AGGCAGCCGCCACGGCCTCTGGTGCGTCACGGCGCGGACGCGGCCGCCGGCTTTCGCTTGCGCGCCTTCCAGACCTCTTCGCACGGCCAGCGCCGGGCCCACTCGAGCGAGACCACGTCGGTGAACGTCGTCGTCGCGTCCGGGCCGGGCCGGACCTCGATGAGGTCCTCGATCTCGAAGCCGTTGACGCGCAGCAGTCTGATCCAGTCGCCGTACCCGAGGTGGAACTCGACGGAGGGCTGGCCGGTCCACTCGAACCGGTGCATGCCCCAGTAGTCGCGCACGAAGTGGTCACTCGGCAACGGGTCGTCCTCGTCGTCCGGCACGCACAGCATCATGATCGTCCCGTTGGTCAGGAAGATGAGGCGGCCGCCCGGGCGCAGCACCCGGGCGGCCTCCGGCACCCAGAGGTACGGGTCGGCCCACAGGCACGCCCCGTACTCGCTGATCGCGAGGTCGAAGCTCGCGTCCGGGAACGGCAAACGCTCGCCGCTCGCCTCGACCAGCGGGAACGAGAGGCCGTGCTCCTCCTGCAGCCGCCGCGCCGTGGCAAGCTGCGCGCTCGAGATGTCGATGCCCACGGGGCGGGCGCCGCGGCGCGCCAGCCAGGCGGAGACGTATGCCGTCCCGCAGCCGAGCTCGATCGCGTCCTTGCCGTCGAGCTCCTCAGGGAGCACGCGAAGCTTGGCCTCGGGCACGCTCCAGACGCCCCAGCTCGGTTCCGCGCTCGCCCAGGCGCGCTCGCCGAACGCCACGAACTCCGGCGCCCAGCCGTTCCACGCCACGCGGTTGCGCTCGACGTGATCGCCGTCGCTCATCTGGCCGCGCCCCCGGCTCGCGAGCCTAGCCTAGCCAGCGTGCGAGGTCCTTGGCGTAGTACGTGATGATGAGGTCGGCGCCGGCGCGCTTGATGCCGGTGACCGCCTCCACGACCGCGCGCTCCTCGTCCAGCCAGCCGTTGGCGGCCGCCGCCTTGATCATCGCGTACTCACCGCTGACGTTGTAGGCGGCGAGGGGGAACTTGGTCTCCTGCTTGACGGCGTGGATCACGTCGAGGTACGGCAGCGCGGGCTTGACCATGATGATGTCGGCGCCCTCCTCGATGTCGAGAAGCGCCTCGCGCACCGCCTCTTCCCCGTTGGCCGGGTCCATCTGGTAGGACTTGCGGTCGCCGAACGCCGGAGCTGATTCGGCGGCCTCGCGGAACGGCCCATAGAACGCCGAGGCGAACTTGCTCGAGTACGACATGATGATCGTGTCGCTGAGCCCCTCGTCGTCGAGCGCGCCGCGGATGGCGGCCACGCGACCGTCCATCATGTCGCTGGGGGCGACGATGTCGGCGCCGCTGTCGGCGTGCGTGATCGCCATCTTGGCCAGCAGCTCGAGCGTGACGTCGTTGACGACCTCGCCGTCCTGGATCACGCCGCAGTGCCCGTGGTCCATGTACTCGCACAGGCACACGTCGGTGATCACCACCAGCTCGGGGAACTCATCCTTGATCGCGCGCACAGCCATCTGCACGACGCCCTCGGAGTCGTAGGCGCCGGTGGCGGCGGAGTCCTTGTGGGCGGGGATGCCGAACAGCAGGATGGCAGGGATGCCCAGCCCGGCGACCTCGCGCACCTCGGCGAGCAGATTGCCGATCGAGAGCTGGAAGCACCCGGGCATCGAGGAGATGGGGTTCTTGACGTTCTCGCCGGCGATCACGAACAGCGGGTAGATGAGGTCGTCCACGGAGAGCGTGGTCTCGCGCATCATGCGCCGGATCGCCGGCGTGCGGCGCAGGCGGCGCATGCGGTAGCTGGGGTAGTACATGGAGTGGTGTCCTTTCGTGCGGGAACGGCCGAAAGCCCGTTTTCGCGTGCAATCTTCCCCCGCACGCCGCGCCTTGACAAGCTGGCGGCTCCGTTGCCGGAGGATCAGCGGACGATGAGCTCGAGGACGGCCTTGAGGACACCGACGACCGACTCGCGGTCGCGCAGCTGGCAGGCGAGCACCGGCACCTCGGCGTCGACGCCAAGGGCCCTGGCCACCTGCTTGGCGCTGAGCTCGTCGTCGGCCATCGACGTGTAGGTGGCGACGACGAAGGGCACGTCGCCGAGGCCGCGCACGAACTCGAGGTCGGCCTTGGTGGCGCGCAGGCTGTCGCGGTCGTTGGCGTTGGCGAGCAGGACCCAGGCGGAGCTCTCGCGGGCGAAGTGCCGCCAGGCCTGCTCGGGCGAGGACGCGGCCACCGTGAAGACGAGCACGTCCTCCCCCTGGCCCTCGACGCCGTTGCCGTTGCCGTCGCCTTTGCCATTCCCGTTGCCATTGCCGTTCATCGACTGCACCTGCCCCGCGAGGACCGGGATCTCCACTTCCTTGTCGTCGATCATCTCGACGCGCAGCTGCTTGACGAGATTGGCGTCGGTCAGGGTGTTGAGGAAGACCTCGTTGTAGATGTCGATGGGGCCGCGCACCGCCACGCTGAGGCCGCTGCCGATGCCCTCTATCGCCGCCTCGGTCACGGTGATGAGGCCGCCGGAGTAAAGGCTGTAGATGACCTTGGCGCCGTGGAACCGGTCGAGGCCGCAGTCGCGCAGGATCGTGTTGATGTCGGCGCGCCCGTCGATGTGCACGAGCACGCGCCACTCCTGGGCGGTGAGCGTGATCTCGCCGCGCTCCTCGACGCGCTCGCTGTAGGCCAGGTGCGGCACGCGCTCGAGGGAGCCGAGGTGCTCGAAGATGAGCTCCCACTCGTCGATCCGCCGGCAGCCCTCCATGATGACGGTCTCGACCGTCATCTCGACGAGGATGTCCTCGTCGGTCACGTGCTCGTCGGCGCTGAACTCGAAGTCGCCGTCGGACCAGCTGAAGAAGTTGAAGGCGCTGTCCTGGATCTGCTCGCGCACCGCCTGCTCGAGGGTACCCCGGTCGATGTCGCCCGACTGCAGGAGGATCGTCCCGATGCGCGCGCCCTCGCCGGCCTTCTTCTGCTCCGCCAGGGCCTCCTTGAGCTGCCTGGCGCTGATCGACCCCGACTTGACGAGGCGCTCGCCGAGCGGGAGCAGCTGGGGCGCCGAGTAGGCGTAGTTGATGAGGCCGTTGCGGAAGAAGATCTTGCCCCAGTCCTCCCCGCGCCGGATCGTGAGCGCCCCGGACTTGGCGCTCATCTTCACCAGCTGGAAGATATTGGGAAGGCTGAACTCCTTCAGGTTGCCCTGCAGAAGCAACGCTCACCTCGCTCCGTACGAGGACGGCCACGACGGCCGCCCGTGTCCATCATCGGCAACGGTCCGCG
>CAIWHY010000505.1 GCA_903912585.1 uncultured Thermoleophilia bacterium
ATCTGCACGTAGCCCTGCAGTGTGGTCGCGGGCACGTCGGCGTGCATCTTGGTCTTGTACTGGACGAGCGCTATCTCGTAGTAGTCGGAGCCCGGGAACGTCGTCGTGTCGGGTACGGCGACCGGGATGTACTGACCGAGGTCGTTGATGCCTGTCGGGCCGAGGCCCGGCAGCGTGTCGACGAACTTGCGGATGCCGGGCAGGGTGCCGTAGCCGGAGCCCGGCGAGCTCACCGTCATGCCGGTGATGGCGCCGGTGACGGGGTCGAAGGTGGCCGCGCCGGTCGCGCCGGACCCGCCGCCGCCGACGACCGACACCGTGGCGGTCGTGTAGCCGAGGCCGGAGATGGTGATCGTGAAGCCGGTGATGGCGCCGGCTGTTCCGATGGTCGCGGTCGCGGTGGCACTGAGGCCGTCGCCGACGATGCTGACGCTGGTCGGCAGCTGGCTCAAGGCCCAGTTGGGGGTCATGCCGAAGTAGTCGGGGACCCCGCCCGGGTTCATCGCCGGGGCGGCTGCCGCGAGAGCGGCGCCGAGCGGACTGGAGAACACCTTCACGCCGCCGCTCGTCTTGCTTGTGGCGACCGCAGCCGCGCGGTCCTTGGCGGCGTGCTGAGAAGCCGCGACCCTGTCGGCGTTGGTCGTCTCCATCTTCATCATCTGGAGCGCTGTGCTTTGGCTGGAGATCATCGGCCCGGTCATGGTGCGGGCCGACGATGCGCCGGCTGCCGCGGATCCGGTCGCGGCGTAGATCCCCGCGAGCGCCAGGGCGAGCAAAGCCAAAACGGACAACCACAAGAGTCTGCGTCTGCTCATATCCTCTCCTCCTGATCTGACTGGCTGCCGGCGACTCGAGCCTGGCGAGACCCCTCGTCCCACCCCGCTGCCGGCACTCTGTTGCCGAGGGGCGAAGCGGCGCGCGCCAAAGCCGGCCTTGTGCCGGTTGGAGTGGCTTCGAAATTGCGCGTCATCCCCGTCCTCATGTCGCCTCCATCTACCACGGAATCAACAAAGGTTAACCTTCCGTTACTACTAGTCAACAGTTAGTGCGTTGCAACGCTCGATATTCTCGGCGCGCGAGCCTGTCCCACCGGGGTCGTGGCCACACCAGACAACGAATCTTGCGGCGGGGTCGGGTGAAGGCAGGACACTTAGGGCATACGCGACTCTCCGCGAGAGCCCGGATTTAGACGATGCCCGGCCTCACTTGCTTGTCGCGCCGGCGCGCCCGGCTTCGAGGGCTGCACTCGCGACGATGACGTTCGACCTGCGCGAGTCCGGCTCGCACGACCTGCGCCGGTTCGACCTGCCGAGGACGTATGTCATACTTTCGCGGCAGTCTTAGGGATCAGCGGCGACGGAAGGTCACACGTGACCCGGCACCGGCGGACCATCTTGGCGCGGACGGGCGCCCTCTCAGCTCTCATCCTCATCGTGCTCGCGCTGCCGGCACTGGCTGCCGCGGGAGCGCCTGCCTCGCGGGCGCTCGCGGGCGCCGCTCCGGCGCGGGCGCACGCGGCAGCGGCGGGAACCGGCGGCTGGTACTGGCCGGTGGGGACGGAGGACTTCAGCAGCTGGGGCGACAGCTGGCTGCAGCCGCGGGGCGCCTACGTGCACGTCGCCCAGGACATGCACGCCGCTGCCGGCCATCCGGTGTACGCCATCGGCGACGGCACCGTCTGGATCTCGCGCGCCGACGCCGGGGGGTACGGGCCCGGCGGGTCGCCTGGCGGGTGCATGATCATCGTCCACGCGACCGCGGCCGGCGAGCAGTTCCGCGCTCTGTACGGGCACATCTCGGGGCTCAGGTTCAAGGCCGGCCAGCGCGTGACGGCCGGCGCGGTCATCGCCACCGTGAACGGCTGCGACCACCTGCACTTCGGCATCCACCCGAGCACGGTGTACCGCGACGGCAACATGTACGAGGGGCACGTTCCCAAGAACTGGGCGGACCACGGCGGCTGGGTGGACCCCGTGATGTTCCTCAGGGCCAATCACCGGGCGAGCTCCTACAGCCCGCCACCGGTGCCGCTGGTCGAAGTCACGACGGCGACGCCTCCGGTGGGCGAGCCGGGAGCGCGGGACGGCTTCGCCTACTGGAGCGAGCAGGCGGGGGCCGACCTGGTCACCTACCGGCGCGACCTGGCCGGAGGCGCACAGAGCGCCCTCGCGCCCGGCGACGTCGTGCCCGCCTTCGACAACGTGCGGTATGCGATCGCCGTCCCGGCGGCCCCGGCCTCGGGGTTCTCGGTGGGCGACCGGCTGCCCAGAATGGGCGTCACGGTCGCTCACGACACGCCGGCGTGGGGGGCGTCCGCGCAACTCACCGCCGCGCTGCAAAGCCCTTCGGAAAATAAGCTAGCCGATTGGCTGGAGAGCTATGGCGGCATCCGCTATCCGGCGCGACGCGTGGTGTCTGGCGTGGCCGCGGCGGTCGATGCGGCGCGCACAT
>CAIWHY010000506.1 GCA_903912585.1 uncultured Thermoleophilia bacterium
GCGCGGTCACGATGGCGTCGTAGCCATGCGTCTCCGCCAGGGCGCGAGCTTCGCGGTAGCGCAGCTCGCGGGCGCGCGCCTGGAAGTCGCCGCCGCTGAGCCGCCGCTCGAGCCGGACGACGTGCAGCGGGACGCCGGCGGCATCGCAGGCCCGCGCGACGATGTCGGCGTCGCGCGCCGAATCCGCGCCGCGGGTGGCATAGTCCACGTGGAGCGCGGCGAGCTCGAGTCCAAGACGAAGCCGGCGGCCGCAGATCTGCGCGAGCGCGAGGAGCGCCATCGAGTCGGCACCACCGGAGAGCATGAGAAGCACCCGTTCGCCCGGCAGGAGTACTCCCTGCTCGGCCACGAACGCCGCCACGCGCCGCTCGAGGCGGTAGCCTGCGGCGTCCGTCCGCGCCACGACGCGCCTAGAACGAGACGACCTTGTCGCTGCGCGCAGTGGCGGCGGCAAGGTCGGCGTTGTACGGTCCTTCGCTGCCACACGGCTCGGTGTTGACGACGATCAGGAGCGGCACGGCGCCCGCCTCACTCCGTCGCCTCGCCCGGCCCGGCGACGTCGTCGTCCTGGCCGGCGCGCGTGTCAAGGATGTACCGGTAGGCGAGGCCGCCCGCGATGCCGCCAATGATCGGGAAGACGATGAACACCCAGAGCTGGCTCAGCGCCCAGCCGCCCACGAAGAGCGCCGGCGCCAAGCTGCGCGCCGGGTTCACGGACGTGTTGTCGACCGGGATGCTGACGAGGTGGATGAGGGTGAGCGTCAGGCCGATGGCCAGCGGCGCCATGCCGGCCGGCGCGCGGCGGTGCGTCACGCCGTGGATGACGAAGACGAAGATGAACGTCATCAGCAGTTCGATGATGATCGCCGAGGTCAGGCTGTAGTGAGCGGGCGAGTGCGCCCCGTAGCCGTTGGCGGCGAAGCCGCTCGAAAGACTGAACCCGGCCTTGCCGCTGGCCACGGCGTACAGGACAGCGGAGGCGGCGATGGCGCCGAGGGCCTGGGCGACGATGTACACGGGGATCTTGGCGGCAGGGAAGCGGCCACCCGCCCAGAGCCCGATCGTGATGGCCGGGTTGAAGTGGGCGCCGGAGATGTGGCCGACGGCGTAGGCCATGGTGACCACCGTGAGGCCGAAGGCCAACGCGACGCCGATCCAGCCGATGCCGTTGTTGCCGACCGCGGCGGCCAGCACGGCGGCTCCGGTGCCCGCGAAGACTAGCCAGAAGGTGCCGAAGAACTCTGCAGCCGCTTGTTTGCCAGTAGACATCGAGACTCCCTGATCACGTGATTGGCAGCTTGTCAGGAGCGTAGTACCCGCGGCAGGCGCGAGTGATGCGCCCCGCGTCGCGGCCCCGGCCGGCGCGGCGGACGGCTTCGTGCGTGCGGAGAAAAGAGAAGGGCGCCCGAACGGGCGCCCCGGAAGGCTTGGTAGCGGGGGCAGGATTCGAACCTGCGACCTTCGGGTTATGAGCCCGACGAGCTACCGGACTGCTCCACCCCGCGACGCGTACTGGACGTAAGATTGTATACGCTTGCGGCCACGATTGTAAAGCACCCGTGGCACGACGGCCTACGCGCGGCCTTAAGAGAGTGCGAGATGTTCCGATACAATGTCTCAGAGATGACTGCGGACAAGGCAACGAGAAGACTGGTGGTCACGGCGGCGGCGCTCGCCTGCGCGTTGTGCGCCGCGGTCCTGCTGCTTTCCGCCGCCGCTTCGGCGGCGCCCCGCGCCAAGGACATCCAGGAGCTGCAGAGTGAGGCGGCGCAGGCGCAGGCCGACGTCAAGCGCCTGGACCGCCGGGCGGAGATCGCGATCGAGAAGTACAACGTCGCGCGCGCCGAGCTCGACGCGCTCAACGCCCGCCTCATCCAGGCGCGCATGGACCTGCGGCGCGCGCAGACGCAGCTGGACGTCGCCCGCTCGGTCCTCGGGGCGCGCATGGCGGACATGTACAAGAACGGCGACGTGAGCCTGCTGGACGTCATCGTCGGCATGCACGACCTCACGGACATCGAGACGTCCATCGACTACTTCCGCCAGATCAACCGCGCCGACACGGACACCGTCAGCGGCATCGAGGATCTCACCCATCGCGTCGGCGATCTGGAGCAGTCCATCGAGAAGGACCGCCAGGCCGCGCTCGCCAAGGAGATCGCGCTGCGCGGCCAGCAGACCGACGTGGAGGACCAGCTGGCGCAGCGCAAGGCGCTGCTCGCCGACCTGAGCGGTCAGGTCAGGCAACTGATCGAGCAACAGGCACGTCTGGACGCCGCCGCGTCGTCGCGGCTGGCCAGCGCCGCCGGCGTCGACATCAGCGCCATCAACGGAACCGGCGCGCAGATCGCGCTCGTCAAGGAGACGATGAAGTATCTGGGCATCCCCTACGTGTGGGCAGGCGCTACTCCCTCCGGCGGCTTCGACTGCTCCGGTCTCGTGCTCTACGTCTACGCCAAGTTCGGGGTGGCCTTCCCGCACGCGGCCACGATGCAGGCGCGCATGGGCACTCCGGTGCCGTTCGACCAGTTGCAGCCGGCCGACCTGGTCTTCTTCGGGACTCCGAGCTTCTACCACCACGTCGGCATCTACATCGGCAACGGGCTCTTCATCGAGGCGCCGCACACGGGCGACGTCGTCAAGGTCAGCCCGCTCGCCGGCCGCGGCGCCAGCCTGTTCTGCCGCTACCCCATCCGCCTGTGACGGCGCGCTCGCGCGCGGTACACTAGCGCCATGAGCGACTGGATCCTCTTCGCCATCGGTCTCGCGAGCCTCGCGATCATCGCGTTCGCGCTCGCCTACCTGGGGCTCAAAGCGTGGCGTCTCGGCAAGCACGGGGTCGGCGTGTCCCGACACCTCGCGCCGCTGGCGGCCGAGCTGGCCGGGCGCGCCGACGAAGCCGGGCGGGCGGCGGAGGTGCTTTCGGCAGACGCTGCCGGCCTGACGGCGGACCTCGAGCGCATGCAGCGCTCGCTCCAGCGCCTGCGCATCCTCACGGACGCGTGGGACGACGCCATGCGGCCACTCGTCCGCATCGCCGAGTACCTCGGCACGTAGCGTACGCACGAAGGCCGCGGCCCCCC
>CAIWHY010000507.1 GCA_903912585.1 uncultured Thermoleophilia bacterium
CGGCTCACCGACGACCTGGCGCTGCTCGCACTGCGCCGCCTCGAGCTGCCGGGCCCGACGCAGCAGAAGCTCCGCTTCGACCCGGCCGGCCAGGCGCGCCTCCGCAGGGACTGAGCGCCGGCGCTCCGCGCCGCCCGCGCGACGCTCAGTCGCCGGCGGCGATCGACACGGCGGCGGCCGGCTGCCTCGCCGGCTCCGCGTCGCTCTCCTCGGGCAGGTCCATCCGCGGCAGCCACTCGAGCCACCGCGGCAGGTACCAGTTCCACTCGCCCAGCAGGACCATCGTCGCCGGCACGATGACCATGCGGACGATGGTCGCGTCGAGCAGGATGGCGATCGAAAGGCCGACGCCGAACTCCTTGATCACCGGGTCGCCGTTGAGGATGAAGCTGGCGAAGACGGTGATCATGATCAGCGCGGCGGCGGTGATCACCCGCGCGCTCGTGCCCACGCCGGTACGCACGGCCTCGTGCGAGCCCAGCCCGGAGGCGTGCGCCTGGAAGATCTGGCTGATGAGGAAGACCTCGTAGTCGGTCGACATGCCGAAGAGGACGGCGAACATGATCAGCGGCACGTAGCTCGCGATCGGCACCGTGCCGTAGGGGTTCGCGAGCCCGACGAGCCTCAGCCCCCAGCCCCACTGGAAGAGAGCCGTCAGCACGCCGAAGGCGGCGCCCACCGCCAGCAGGTTGCAGATGATGGCCTTGAGCGGCACGAGGACCGAGCGGAAGGCGAGCAGCAGGATGAGGAAGCTCAGGGCGAGGACGGTGGCGATGACCAGCGGCAGGCGGCGGGCGATGAGCCCGGCGAGGTCGTCGTAGGCCGCGGTCACGCCGCCGACGTAGGCGGTCACGCCCTGGCCCCGGGTGGCCTCCGGGATCACGGTGCTGCGCAGCCGCTTGGCGAGCGCCGCAGTCACGGGATCGGCCGGGCGCTGCGTGGGCGTGACCGCGAAGACCGCGGCACTGCCGGACCTGTTCACGCGCGGCGGCGCGACCGACTTCACCCCCGCGGTGGCAGCGAGCGTGTCCTGCAGCCGCACGATGCGCGCATCTGTGGCGCGCGGCTGGCCGGCGGCCTTGGTGAGCAGCTTCGTGAGCTCGTCCTTGAGGGCGAGCGCCCGCTTGCCTTGGTCCTTGAGGCGGCGCTCGGCCTTCTTGAGGCTCGCCGCCTGCGCCTGGAGGGCGGCGCCCTGCTTCTGGAGAGCGGCGCCCTGCGCCGTGAGCTTCGCGCCTTGCGCCTGCAGCGCCGCACCCTGCGCCTTGAGGGCCTTCCCCTTCGCCAGCAGAGTGCTGGCCTGAGCCTGGAGGCGCTTGCCCTGGGCGGCCAGCGCCGCGCCCTGCTTGTGCAACGCGGCGCTCTGCTGCTGCAGTGCGGCGCTCTCCGCCTGCACCTGTTGCGCCTGCGCGGCGAGCCCCGCGAGCTGCGCCTGGAGCTGGGCGATCACCAGCGGGTCGGTCGCCGTGGCCAGTTGCTGCCTGACCTGGGCGATCTGCGTCGCCAGTGCCTGGCCCTGGGCCGCCAGCGCCTGGCCCTGGGCGGCGAGCGCCTGGCCCTCGGCGGTGAGCTTGGCCTGCTCGGCCAGAAGCTTGTCCTTGCTCGCGACCAGAGGCGCCTGCTGCCGCTGAAGCGCAGCCGCCTGCGCCTGGAGTGCGCTCTTGCGGCCGAGCAGAGCGGCGCCCTGCGCCACGAGCGCCGCCTGCTGCGTCTTCAGAGCGGCGCCTTGCCTCTTGAGCGCATCGGCGCGCCGGGTCAGGCGCTTCTTGCCGGCGTCGAGTGACTTCTTCAGGCGCTCGGCCTCGGCGAGCTTGCTCGTGTAGGCCGCGCTGGGCGCGGCCGCCGGCCGGAACTCGGCGGCGACCACGAGAGGGCCGTTGGCGCCGGGCCCGAAGCCGGCCGAGATCAGGTCGAAGGCGCGGCGCTGGGTGGTGGAGGCCGGCGTGACGCCGACGTCCTCCTGCCCGAGCGTCAGCGTCAGGACCGGCAGCATGAGCGGCACGAGCACCAGCAGCGACGCGACCAGCGCGATCCACGGGTGCCGCGTCACCAGCCCGGCCCAGCGCGCCCAGACGTTGTCCTCGCCTGCGGTCTCGTGGGAGCGGCGGCGGCCCGGCAGCCGCAGCGCGTCGATGCGCGGGCCGAGGACGGCCAGCACGGCCGGCAGCATCGTCACGGCCGTCAGCACGGCGACGATCACGGCGACGGCGGCCGCGTAGCCCATCGCCCCGAGGATCGGCACGCGCGCCACGAGCAGCGAGAGCAGCGCGATGATCACCGTGCCTCCGGCGAACACCACGGCGCTCCCCGACGTGGCCATGGTGCGCGCGATCGCGTCCCGCACGGTGGCGCCACTGTGCAGCTCGTCGCGGTAGCGGAACACGATGAAGAGGGCGTAGTCGATGCCCACGCCCAGCCCGATCATCGTCGCGAGAGTGGGCGCCACGTCCGGGATGGCGACGAAATGGCCCATCAGGCCGACCAGGCCAAGCCCCGTGATCAGTCCCACGATGGCGGTCACCACCGGCATGCCGGCGGCGGCCAGGCAGCCGAAGGTGAACGCCAGGATGATGACGGCGGAGATCAGGCCGATGGCCTCGCTCCGCCGCGACTTGGTCTCCGACAGCCGGAGCCCGACGGCGCCGCCGGCCTCGACCTGGATACCAGCCTTGCGCGCCGGCTCGGCGGCGGCGAAGACCCTGCTGGCCACGGTGCGCGTCAGCTGGCCGCCGTTGACGTCGAGGAGCACCTGGGCCACGGCGGTCGTGCCGTCGGCGCTGAGGAACGACTTGCCCGCCGGCGAGAACGGGCTGATGACGGCGGACACGTTGGCGGTGCGCTCCATAGCCGCCACCGACGCCTCTACGGCACGCTTCTGCGCCGGATCGGTGAGCTTGCCGCTGCGCGCCCGAAAGACGATCGGGCTGAGGCCGTTCTGCTGCGGCGGGAACTCGCGCCTGAGGAGGTCCGACGCGTTCTGCGCGCCCGTGCCCGGCAGCCTGATGTCGTTGTTGGTACGCATCCCGAAGGCGAGCACGCCGGCGACGACGCTCGCGAAAACGAGCGCCCAGATCAGCAGCACGAGGTACTTGCGCCTGACGCACAGCACGCCGAGGCGATAGAGGAAGCGGGACATCGGCCGGGCACACCTCTCGTCGGAAAGCCCAAGATACCAGAGAGCGCGGCGGCCGCGCCTCCGGCCGCGCGACGCCGATGCCGACGGCTGGCGGCGCGGGCGGGCGGGAAGACTCCCGGTGCGATGCAGGCGCGCCCGGCAGACACCTCCCCCGTGCCCTCGGCGCGACGCGCCGAGGGCGACGCGGCTGCGCTGAGCGCGCGGCATGGCGCCGGCCGCGCGCGCCTCGTCGCGCGCCTTGCCTTGGCTCGCCTCCGAGGCCGCCCGCACACGCTCAGCCACCTGGTAACGGCGCGCTGCAACGGTCACTGCCGCACCTGCCTCTGGAGCGAACACGGCGCGTCCGCCGCGGGAAGGCCGCGCCCCGCAAGAAGTGCGCGCCGAGAGCGCGTGCCAACGGAGCTCGACACCGCCGCGGTGCGCTGGCTCTACGCCGAGGCCGGTCGCGCCGGGATGGCACAGCTCGTGATGTGGGGCGGCGAGCCGCTGCTCCGGCAGGACCTGCCGGAGCTCCTGCTCGCCGCCCGCCGCGCCGGGCTGTTCACGACGTTGATCACGAACGGATGGTTCCTCGGCGACCGCTGGAGCGAGCTGCGCGGCCTCGTCGACGCCCTCATCCTCAGCCTCGACGACGTGGGTCCGGCTCACGACGGGCTACGCGGCCTGCCGGGCCTCTACGAGCGCCTCGAGGCCTTCGTGGCGACGCTGCCGGCGGACCCGCGGCGGCCGGCGCTCCTCGTCAACACGGTCCTGTCGAGCCTCAACCGCGGGGCGCTGGCGCGAGTCGCTCCCGTGGCCGCCCGGTGGGGCGCCGGCCTGTACTTCTGCCCGATGGAGACCAGCGAGGTGACGTCGGCCGGGGTCGAC
>CAIWHY010000508.1 GCA_903912585.1 uncultured Thermoleophilia bacterium
CCGAGGGCCAGGACTATGTGCAGGAGCTGACCGCGCCGGCCCGGGCGGAGCCCGATTGGCCGGCGGCGCTGGACGAGATCGCGCGCGTGCGGCTGGCTACGCTCGCGCACCTCGATCGCTACGTGGACGAGTTCGCGACCAACGTCGAGCGCGCCGGCGGGCACGTCTTCTTCGCTGCCGACGCCGGGGAGGCGCGCCGCCACGTCGCCGGCCTGGCGCGCGAGCGCGGGGTCAAGCTCGTGGTGAAGTCGAAGTCGATGGTCACCGAGGAGATCGGCCTCAACCCGGCGCTGGAGGCCGAGGGCGTGGAAGTGGTGGAGACCGACCTCGGCGAGTTCATCGTGCAGATGGCGCACGAGCGCCCGTTCCACATCCTCAAGCCCGCCATCCACATGCCGCTCGAACGGGTGCGCAAGCTGTTCTCGGCGGACGCCGGCCGCGACCTCGGCGACGACGCGCACGCCCTCACCGGCTACGCCCGGGGCGTCCTGCGCGAGAAGTTCTTCGCCGCCGACATGGGCATCACCGGCGGCAACTTCGGCGTCGCCGCGACCGGCTCCGTCGTGCTCGTGACCAACGAGGGCAACGGGCGCATGACGACCACGCTGCCGCGCACCCACGTGGTCGTGATGGGCGTCGAGCGCCTCGTGCCCACCTTCCCAGACCTCGAGGCGATCCTCAAGGTCCTGCCGCGCGCCGGCGTCGGGCTGCGCGCCACGGCCTACGTGACCGCTATCACCGGCCCGCGGCGCTCCGGCGAGGCCGACGGGCCGGAGGAGCTCCACGTCGTGCTCGTCGACAACGGCCGCTCGCGCATCCTCGGCGGCAAGTACCACGAGGTCCTCTCGTGCATCCGCTGCGGCGCCTGCCTCGACATCTGCCCCGTGTTCCGCAAGATCGGGGGGCACGCCTACGGCGCCGTGTACAGCGGGCCCATCGGCGCCGTGCTCAGCCCGCTGCTCGACGGGCTCGAGTGCCACCCGGAGCTGCCGTTCGCGAGCAGCCTCTGCGGCGCCTGCAGCGAGGTGTGCTCGGCGCGCATCCCGCTGGCGGCCATGCTGCGCGAGTTGCGCGAGGACTACGTGGCTGAGGTGGAAGCCGCGCCGGCCTGGCGTCTCGGCTTCCAGGCGTACGACGCCGCCGCCCGCCGGCCGTGGGTCTGGGCGGCGGGCGAAGCGCTGGCGCTGCCCTTCGCGCGCCTGGCGTCGGCGTTCGTTGCGGCGGCCGGCTCCCGGCTGCCCGCGCCCGGCGTCCTCGGCGCGTGGACGCGCAGCCGCGATCTGCCGGGCGCCGAACGCAGCAGCTTCCGCGCGTTGTGGCGCCGGTGGGGCCGACGATGAGCTCGGCGCGCCTGACCGCCGGAGCGCCCGCGCCGGACGCGGCATGCAAGGCGGTGGCGTGGACCGTCTGACCTTCCTCGCGAGGCTGCGCGCGGCTCTCGAGTGCGCCGAGCTCGACCTGGGCCGGCCGGCGTCGGCGCCTGCAAAAACGCGTCGCGCCGAGAGCGCCGCCGACGAAGGACTCGTCGAGCTCTTCACCGCCCGCCTGCGCGCGTCGGGTGGCGTGGTCGAGTCGGTCACGTCACGCGCAGAAGCGTGGGCCGCGTTCGAGCGCCTCGTCGGCGAGCGCGACTGGCAGAGCGTCGCCTGCGCGCCCGGCGTGCACTTGGGCCGCGCCGCCGGTCCCGACGGCGCGGACGCCGCCGGACTCCGCTTGACCACCGAGGCCCGCGCGGCCGACTTCGGTCTCAGCGAGGCCGACTGGGCGGTCGCCGAGACCGGCTCGGTCGTCGTGAGGAGCGCGCCCGAGGTCCGGCGCGGCTACTCGCTCGTGCCTCCGGCCGTGGGCTTCTTCGTGCCTCTCGGCCGCATCCGCGCGACGATGGGAGACGTGCTGCGCGAACTGCCGACCGACGCGGGTTCGCTGCCCAGTTGCGTATGCTTCATCAGCGGCCCGAGCGGCACCTCGGATCTGGCCGCTGTGCACGTGGTCGGAGTCCACGGCCCCGGCGAGGTCTTCGTCTGGCTGGTCGACGGCGGCGAGCCCGCCGGCTGAACTGCGCCCGCCGGCCCGCCGCGTCTACGGCGTGGGCGTCGAGTTCGGCGACAAGATGAGCCCCTCGATGGCGTTCGTCAGCTTCAGGGCGGCCGCCGAAAGCTGCACCTGCGCGGCCGCGAGCTTGGCCTCGAGCGACGCCTTGGAAGTACCGGCCGTCGCGACCTTCTTGTTCAGGAAAGCGGCGGTGTCGGACACGCCGGTCTGCACCGACTGGATCGCCTTGACGACGGCGTCCTGCGTCGACTGCAGCGCCGTCGGCGGCGTGCTCGCGGCCAGAGAGGCGGCCTCCGTGCCGAGCTGAGTCGCGGCCGCGTCGAGAGCGGTCGCTGCGGCGGTCCAGGTGGCGCCGGGCTTGGTGCTGATGCCTTTCACGGCGCTGGGCAGCGACGCGACGGTGGTCGCGATCTGACCGGTGATCGGCTTCACCTGGCTGAGGTAGTCGTTGAGAGCGAGCACGCGGGCCGCGATGCTCGATTGGGACGGCGTCGGGGACGGCGTCGCGGACGCGGCGGTGCCGCCTCCGCAGCCGGCGACAACGAGCGCCAGGACGGCCGCGATGGCCGCCGTCGTCAGCGCGGCCGTAGCTCTGGTCTTGCGCATCTTCAAGGTCACCGCGTGCTCCTCGTCCGGCGCCGGGCTTGGCGCTTCTTCTGTCGTGCCTCAAGGCGCGACGCTCATGGGATGTGGGCGCGACCGCCTCGCGGCCGCGTTCGGCACTGCTTGCTACCCGCGGTGCGCGCGATCGAATCGGCGGACTCTCGCCTGCGGCTCCCTGCGTGGCTGAGCACAGCGCCCCTTGGCGCAGTGCCATTGTGCGCCGATAGGTGCGGGAGAGCACCCGCACCGAGGGAGGCAGCGCGATGAGGAACTGGGCATTCTTGTACCGTACACCGCAGCTCGCGACGTGGGTGGCGGCCGCTACGATCCTCGCGAGCGCCATGCTCGTGGCCAGCGCCGCAGCCCCGGCCCCGGCTGCCGCCGCGACGGTCTTGGGTTCGGTCCAGGGAGGTGCGGGCTACGAGATCGTGCTCGTCCAGGCGAACGGCAAGGCCCGCAAGACGACCGTCTCAGGCTCGTCCGGGAAGTTCTCGATCGGCGCCGCGACGCTCGCCGGCGCCAGCCTGCAGCTCGTCGGCACAGACGGCTCGTACTACGGGCCGATCGTGCTCAAGGCCTCCACGAGCAAGGCGCTCGTGTTCATCTGGGGTGCGTCGAACCTGAACATCGGCACGGTGGTCCTCAAGCAAGGGTACGCACTGGCGCGACGCGTCCCCCTCAGGCGGTGGCAGACGCTCGCCCAGTACGCCGCGAGGGCAGTGAACGGCAAGCCGATCGGGGCCGGCAAGCTCGGCCTCGTGAGGACCTCGCAGCCGATGGGCCTGAGAGGGCCCGGCGGCGACCTCGACCTGGACGGCATCGTCAACGTCTTCGACATCGACGACAACGGCAACCGCGTCATCGACAACGTCGACCGCCGGAGACGCGCTCGGCCCGTCGCCGCTCGACACGGCGGGGCAGTTCTTCATGTTCTCCAACTTCTGGCCCACGGCCGTGGGCCCGTGGACGTCCCTGCCCGCGGCCTCGATCAACGCTGACATCGCCGCCATCACGGACCTCGACGGGCTCATCGACCGGTACCTGCCGATGGCGTTGTCCCTCGCCATGGAGGCTCCCGACGGCACTCCCGTCCAGCTTGACGGTCTGGGCAACTCCTACGTGGGTGCCCACGAGGTGGACGGGGTCACGTATCCGCTCGTCGGCCGCGACTATGCGGCGCCGACCTACGCGACCCCGGGCGTCCTGAACCTGATCTCCGACCCCAGCCACGCGAGCGGCTGCCCGCTGAAACCCGGCGCACTGGCGACGCAGATCGGCGGCGGCGACTGCTTCGTGATGACGTCGTCGAGCGGCGCCAGGTACCCGGGCACCCTCAACTTCGTCTTCAACACCGCGCCGGCGCTCAAGTCGTACCAGTTCGACACGGACGCCGGACCCACCGCCATCGTCTACGACAAGGACGGCGTCCAGTTGCGTGGGGCCCGGCGCGAACTGGGAGGCGTGCAGATCGCGGTGCCGACCGTACCCGTGAAGGCGTCCAAGGTGACGCTCGTCTTCTGGCGGCCGCAGCGGAAGGCCGGACCGGGGGAGCCCGCCAGCGCCGGCGGCTGGATCGACATCGGCGGTCTCTGGTACGGCATCGGCGGCTCCGCGCCGAGGCAGAGCATCAACGACCCCGAGTCGGGGGCCGCGAACGTCGTCGGCGCGATCTCCGGCGCCACGGCCAACGGGGCCGCCGTCCCGCCGTCACAGTGGGAAGGCGGCGTCCTCGACCCGGCCGCCGACCTGCCGGCCGACGCCGGCGACACGATCGCGCTGACGCTCGACCTTGCCAAGTGCTACTCGAACTGGCCGAGCCTGGCCTCGGGCGCGTTCTTCAACATCGAAGTGCAGGCCAAGAGCGGCTACGGAGACAACGCGATGACGACCTTCTGGTTCACGCTGCAGTAGCCCGGGCGAGCGGCGAGCCCTCGCCCTTCCGCCGCCCGGTGACCCCACCGTTCGCCGCTCTCGCACTATCATAGGGAGCGGATCGAGGGCGGCGGAGGGGAGGGGCCATGAAGAAGCTGATCAATCGCCCGGAGGATGCGGTCAGGGACGCGCTGGCCGGCGTGGCCGCGGCGCACGGCGACCGGCTGCGGGTGTTCGCCGACCCCCACCACATCGCGCGCGCCGACGCCCCGGTCGCCGGGAAGGTGGCGCTCGTCTCGGGCGGCGGCTCCGGCCACGA
>CAIWHY010000509.1 GCA_903912585.1 uncultured Thermoleophilia bacterium
CGGCGCCGGCGGCTCGAAGGCGTCGGCGCGCGGCATGTCGAGCCGGCCCGCGCCGCAGAAGACCCAGGGCAGCGCGCTCATCGCGTCCTGGCGCTCACGACCGGCGGGTCGGCGGGCGAGGCGGGCCGGTCGCCGCGCGCCGCCCTTTCGCGCCCGGCGCGGCGAAAGAGCACGACCATGATCGCGACCCCGGCGAGCGGCAGCAGGGCGGCGGCGAAGCCGCCGATGAGCCAGTCGAGCATCCTTCCGCGCCGCCTCCTGCACGTGGCGTAGGCCAGCCACAGGCAGAGCGCGAGCTGCGGCCCGGCCGCCCAGAAGTAGACGACCGCCTTGAAGAAGACCCCCGGGAGGCTCGCGACGATCACGGCTCGTACGACTTGAGGATCCGCCGCACCGTGGCGCGCAGGTCCGCCACGGCTTCGGGCGGCGCCAGCAGGCGCGCCTGGCCCGAGAACCCGAGCAGATGATGCGTGAGCCAGCGCTCGTCGACGTAGGGCTGGCCGGCCAGGGCGCCGCCGTCCGACGCCGGGCGCAGCGGCTCCCGCTCGGCGATCCAGCGGCGCACAACCGGGCTGTACCACACCGTCGCCGACTTGGGCGCGTAGCTGCCGGACGCCGGGATGCCTTCGCGCCGGTAGAGATCGAGCTGCACCTCCGGGCGCGGTTCGAAGGTGTCGCCGAGGAGCCGCGCCGACTTCGTCGTCGCCACCCGGAACACGCGCGTGCCCCCGGCCGTGCGGCACCAGCACACGTAGTACCACTCGCCGCGGCTGTGCACGAGGAGGTAGGGCTCGACAGTGCGCGCGCTCATCCTGTCGGTGCCCTCGGCCCAGTACTCGAGCGCGAGGAGGCGGCGCTCGACGATGGCGGTGTTGACCGCTGCCAGCACCGCGTCGCTGGGGAGGAGGAGGTCGCTGCTGTCGATCGTCGGGCCGGCGCCGCTGCGCACGGCGTGCAGCTTGGCGGCGGCGCTCGCCAGGGCCTTGCCGGAGGCGGTCGGCAGCTGGCCGCCGACGAGCTCGACGGCGAGCAGAAGCGTGTCGGCCTGCAGCGGCGAGAGCCGAGACGGCCGCGTGAACTCCGGCCCGGCGAGGTCGCAGGAGACGCGCAGCTTGGAGCGGCCCTCGTACTCCGCGTACAAAAGGGCGCCGTCGGCGCCGAAGTTGACGAGGTTCAGCAGGCGCACGTCGGCGCGCAGCTCCTCGGCGGAGGTGTGGAGGTCGGCGCGGATGCGGGCCACGTCGAGGAGAGCCTCGTCGTCGCTGCAGCTCCCGATGAGGTAGGTCGCGAGCGTCGTGAGGCGGGTGAAGCGGTCGACCTCGACGCGCCAGTCGTCGCCGCGCCGCCGCCGGGCCGCCGCAGGTGCGGCGGCGGCGCCCGCGGCCTCCGGCGGCGCGCTGTCGTAGAGCGCGTCGAGGCGGCGAAGCTGATCGGCAAGTTGCTCGCGCAGGGCGGCGGGGCCGAGCACCTCGGCCGCCTCGGCCAGCCCGAGGACCCAGGTCAGAAGCGGGCGCGCGTCGGCGTAGGCGGTCTCGTAGACGATGGCACCGTCCGGTTGCGGTTCGACGCTGCCGCAGTGCGCCCAGTGCGCCTCGACCCACCAGGCCATCTCCGCAGCGACGCGCACGCGCGCGCTGCCGGTCGGCTTGGCCAGCTGCCAGGCGGGGCGGTCGCGGTAGGCGCCGATGTCGAAGTCGTCCGGCGCCGGGAAGTCGTGCGGCGCGCGCGTCGCGTGCGTCACGCGCGAGCGGATGCGGGAGAGCCGAAAGGTGCGCTGGGCCTGGCGCGTGTGGCACCAGGCGATCAGGTACCACTCGCCGGCGACGAGCTGCAGGCCGTAGGGGTCCACGATGCGCTCCAGCTCCTCGTCGCGGCCGATCGCGTAGTAGCGAAAGCGCACGCTCTTGCGCTCGGCCACGGCGGCCTGAAGCTTGGGCAGCACGGCCGCCGCCGGTCCGGACTCCGGCACGACGGTGAGCGGCGGGGCGCTCGCCTCCGCGAGCAGCTCCGGCCGCCCCTGGGCCAGGCTGAGGAGCGCCAGCCGCAACGGCTGCGAATACGCGAAGCGATCCTCCAGCACGGCGAGGCACGCGGCCAGCGCCGTGAGCTCCTCGTGCGTCAGTTCGATGGCTGGCAGGTAGTAGGCGTCGGCCGGCAGGCTGTAGAGCTCGGAGCCGTCGTCCGCGGGCTCGGCCGCCACCTCGACGCCGAGCCCGGCGAGCTCGGACCGGGCCTCGTAGAAGCGCTTCTTGAAAGCTTCCTCGGTCATCGGGGGGTAGCCCTCGACCCTGCTTCTGATCTCCGCCACGCTCACCGGCTGCCCCCGTCGCGACAGCAGCAGCGCGACCAGCGAGAGGCGCCGCACGAGCTTGTCGGCGTCTTTGGAGAAGCCCTCTTCGCGCACCCTGCCCGTGGTCATCGGTCGGCGCTCCTCGCGGTGGCGTGACGGGTGGGCGGCGCTGGTCGCCGCCCGCCCGTCATGCTACCTCACGAGCTTGCGACGAGGGAGGCGCGGAGCGGC
>CAIWHY010000510.1 GCA_903912585.1 uncultured Thermoleophilia bacterium
GCGTCGCGATACTCGATGATCCGCGCCACGTTGTCGCGCTCGTCGCGGACGATGCGCCCGTAGTGGGCCGGGTCGTCGATGCGCACGGTGGTGAGCGTGGCCGCGGCGTCGGCGTCGAGGTGCCGCTGGAAGAGGGCGGCGACGAAGTCGCCGTGCACCAGCGGCACGTCGCCGTAGAGCACCATCACGTCGCCGTTGAAGTCGGCGAGCGGCTCGAGGCCGGCGCGGACGGCGTCGCCGGTGCCGCGCCGCTCCTGCTGGACGGCACGCTCGCAGCCGACCGGCATGATCTCGGCGATCGCCTCCTGATCGGGCCCGGTCACGACCACGACGCGCTCGGGCGACACGCTGAGCGCCGCGTCGATCACGTAGGAGAGCATCGGCCGGCCGCAGACCTCGTGCAGGACCTTGGGGACGTCCGACTTCATGCGCGTGCCGAGGCCGGCCGCCAGGATGACGACGGCGAGCGGCGGGCGTTCGGTCTGGGGCTTCCTGGTCATATGGGCCACCTGAGGGGAAGGTATGAGTCGCTGGCTGGGGCGGGAGGATTCGAACCTCCGGATGCCGGGACCAAAACCCGGTGCCTTACCGCTTGGCGACGCCCCAGCGTCGAGCCGACAGCGCGCCGCGGAGCACCTGTTCTGGCCCGCCGCGTGGCCGCCTGCCGCGAAGCGGCAGGGTATTCTATCACCCTTGCCTGCGTCACCCCCGCCCGCGTCACCCCTGCTTCGGCGAGCCGTCCGCGCCGCCGCGGCGCGGGCCCAGAGGCTGCAGGTCGGAGACCGTCCAGGCGCGGGCGGGCGCCAGCGCGGCCCGCGCTTTCGCCGCCTCCGCCGCGCCGGCGAAGAGGCCGAACACGGCGGCGCCGCTCCCCGTCATCGCCGCCGCCTTGGCGCCGAGCTCGAGGAGCCGGTCGCGCGCCGCGACGACCGCCGGCTCGCGGCGGGCGACGCTCGCCTCGAGGTCGTTGTGGACGAGCGCCGCGACGTCGGCCGCCGTCTTGGCGGCCTGAACGGTCGCGGAAAGCACGCGCACCCGCGGCGTGAAGTCCTTGAGCGTCGCCTCCTCGTCCTCGTCGCGCCACTTGTACACGGCGGCCGTGCTCAGCCCCAGCTCGGGCATGACGATCACCGCGTTCAGCCCGGGCAGCACCACGTCCTTGAGCACCTGCCCGCGGCCCATCGCCAGCTGAGGCCCCGGCCACAGGAAGAAGGGCACGTCCGAGCCCACCGCCAACGCGACCTCGTAGCGCACCTTCATCGAGAGGTCGAGGTCGAAGAGGCGCTCGAGGGCCTGGAGCGTCGCGGCGGCGTCAGAGCTGCCGCCGCCGAGGCCACCGCCGTGCGGCACGTGCTTGGTGATCGTGACGCGCACTTCCAGAGCGCGCTCGAGCCTGCCCTCGAGCTCCCGCACCAGCTTGGCGGCGAGGTTCTGCTCGCCCGGGGCGACGTCGCAGACGACGTCGAGCCCCTCGCCCGGCGAGCGCTCGACGACCACCCTGTCGGCGAGCGTGACCGGCAGCATCAGCGAGGCGATCTCGTGATACCCGTCCGGCCGCACCGGGCCGACGAGCAGCGCGAGGTTGAGCTTGGCGGGGGCCGCGACCTCGACCTTCGCGGTCGAGCCGTTGCCGTTGGGCGTCATCCCTCCTCCATCGCGTCGAGCCAGCAGAGCGTCCGCGCCAGGGCGACCCACTGCGCCGGCGTGAGCTCCTCCGGCCGCGCCGCCGGCGAGACGCCCAGGTGTGCCAGCGCCGCGCGCACGTCGTCGCGGGCGAGCGAGAGGCCGCCGCGGGACGCGCCGGCGAGCGTCGTCGTGAGCACCTTGCGCCGCTGCCCGAAGGCGCGGCGCACGAGCGCGACCATGGCCACGTAGTCGGCGTGTGCCAGCGCCGCGTCCTCCCCGGCGCCGTCGCGGCGCGCGAAGGTGACGAACGCTGATTCCACGCGCGGGCGCGGCCGGAACGCGGAGGCCGGCACCGGCCGCGACTGCTCGCGCCGGCAGGCGAGCTGTACGAGCACCGAGACCGCCGAGTAGGCCTTGGTCGAGGGCACGGCGAAGAGCCGCTCGCCGAGCTCCCGCTGCACCATCACTCCCCAGCGCCGCAGGGACGGCAGCGCGAGGATGGTCGTCATGATCAGCGGGATGGCGATGTTGTAGGCGAGGTTCGCGACCAGCGCCGTCGGCGGCGGGTCGAGCGCGCCGAGGTCGCTCTTGAGGGCGTCGCCCTTGTGCAGGCGCAGGCCGTCGTGCCCGGCGGCGAGCTCGTCGAGGCGCCCGAAGTAGCGCCCGTCGATCTCGAAGGCGTGCACGACGCGCGCCCGCTCGAGCAGGGGCAGCGTGAGCAGGCCGCCGGCCGCCCCGACCTCGAGCACCACGTCGCCAGGCTCGACGGCGGCCTGGGCGACGATCGCGCCCAGGATGTTCTTGTCGACCAGGTGGTTCTGGCCGTAGCGCTTGAGGGCTTGGGGCCGCGGGGGGCGACCGCGGGCGCCCGCGGCCTCACCGTGCTGCCTTCCGGGCGGACGCCCAGA
>CAIWHY010000511.1 GCA_903912585.1 uncultured Thermoleophilia bacterium
GCGCCCGTGCAGGCGAGAAGATCGTCACGCTCGACGGCGTGGAGCGCACGCTCGACGGCGAGATGCTGGTGATCGCCGACGTGGCGAAGCCGCTGGTCATCGCCGGCGTGTTCGGCGCCGCCGACGCGGAAGTCGATGCGCGGACCACCGACCTGGTACTGGAGGCCGCCAACTTCAGCGGTCCGAGCATCCTGCGCACCGAGCTGCACACCGGCATCCGCAGCGAGGCGAGCAACCGCTTCGAGAAGGGCCTCGATGCGGAACTGGTGCCCGGCGGCCTGGCGTTTGCGACGCGGCTCTTCGAGGAGCTGTGCGGCGGGGTCGTGGCGCCGGGAACGGTCGACGTCGCCGGCGAGCCGCCGGCGCCGCGCAAGCTGCGCTTCCGGCCGGCCAAAGCCGACGCCCTGCTCGGCTACGCCGTGCCGGCCGCCGAACAGGCGGCGATCCTGCGCCGGCTCGAGTGCGCGATCGACGAGGCCGGTCAGGCCGCGTCTGCGTCGTCTGCCGGGCTTCCGGGATCGTCCAGCGCCGAGTGGACGGTCACTCCACCGAGCTTCCGCCCGGACCTCGTGCGCGAGGTCGACCTCATCGAAGAGGTCGGGCGGATCTCGGGCTACGACCGGGCGACCGAGACGCTGCCCGCCCACCGCACCGCCGGAGGGCTGACCGGGCCGCAGCAGGTGCGGCGCGCCGTGCGGCGCGCCCTGGCCGGCTGCGGCCTCGACGAAGTCATCACCTACTCGTTCATCGCGCCCGACGCGCTGGCGCCGCTCGGCCTGCCCGAAGGCGACGTCCGGCTGCGCCCGGTGCGCCTGAGCAACCCCATGAGCGTGGAGCAGTCCGTGATGCGCACGATGCTGCTGCCGGGCCTCCTGGGCGCGGTGCGCGACAACCTGTCGCGCCTCAACGCGCCGCCCAGCATCTTCGAGCTCGGCAAGGTCTACCTGTGGGACGACGAGGTCGTCGCGGCGCCGGCACACGCGGCCGAGCCCGGCGCCGTCCTCCCGCACGAGCCGGAGGCTCTTGGGATCGTGATCGCCGGTCCGCTGCAGCCCGAAAGCTGGACCGCGGCCCCTCGCCCGGCCGGCTTCTTCGCCCTCAAGGGCGTCGTCGAGGCCACGCTCGGCGCCCTGGGCCTCGAAGCCGAGTTCGTGGCGCTCGGTGAGTCGGCCGCGGACTTCCCGTACCTGCATCCCGGCAAGTCGGCCACGGTCTTGCTGCCCGGGGCCGGCGGTGTCGGCGTGGCGGGCATGCTGCGGCCGGACGTCGCCGCGGGCTACGGCGTGGAGGACGTCGAGGTCTACGTCGCGATGCTGGCGCTCGACCGCATCGCCGCGTTCGCCCTGCCGACACCGGCGTTCGAGGATCTCGGCTCCTACCCGCCGGCGAACCAGGACCTGGCCGTGGTGGTCGGCCGCGACGCGACCGCCGACGCCGTGGTCGCGGTCGCGCGCCGCGCCGGCGGCAAGCTCGTGCGCAGCGTGCGCGTCTTCGACGTCTACGAGGGCGACCAGGTGGCCGCCGACAAGCGCTCGCTGGCGCTGCGCGTCGTGATGCGCTCGCCAGAGCGCACGCTGGGCGAGAAGGACATCGCGACCGTGCGCGCCAGGATACTCACCGCGCTGGAGCGCGAGCTCGCGGCGACGCTGCGCTGACGCGCAGCGCACGCGGCGTGGTGGAGACGGGCGGGGAGGCCGCAGGCAGCCGCCCCGCCGCGCTTTTCGCGGCCGCCTCCGCGCGCTTGCGGCGTGCATATTCTGCACCAATCGAACTCACGATTTGCATCATCTGCATCTGCTGGGTATAGTTCGCGGACGATGAGCAGCGCGACGACCAAGACGATCCTTCTCCAGGACCGCCCCGACGCGGGCCACACGCGCTGCTCCGCCCAACGCGCCCGACGTGCACGACGCACGCCGGCCGGTGGGCGCACCAGTCTGCTCTAGTTCGAGCTTCTCGCTCGGGCAGACTCCCGCATCCAGCCCTCCGCCGGCGCATCACCCTCGTCCCGACTCGATCCCGACGTGCACCCGGAGCGCCTCATGACACCCACCACCTGCGTACAGACTCTCGAGACAGCCTCAGCGCCTGCCGACCTCGAATCTTGCGCCTCGGCCGGGGTGGGCGGCGTGGAGGTCGTCTTCGTCAGCACGCCGCACGGCGACGCGGCGCCGGTGCTTGGGCGCCACCTCGACGACGGTGCCGGCGTGACCGACCTCAGCGCCGACTTCCGGTTCTTTGCGGACGCCTTCGCCGGGGGGCACGGGCAGCACCCGCATCCCGAGCTGCTGCCCGCCGCGGGCGGCCTCACCCACGACTACATCACCCTCAACGCGGAGTACTCCACATGACCGTTCGTCACCAGAAGACCGTCAAGACCCTGATCGAGGCGATGCCCTACATCCGTTGCTTCTGGGGCACGACAGTCGTGCTCAAGTACGGCGGCGCGGCGATGACGTCGCCGCGCCTGCAGGAGCAGTTCGCCGAGGACGTCGTGTTGCTGCGGCTCGTCGGCATGAAGCCGGTCGTCGTGCACGGCGGCGGCCCCCAGATCAGCACGCACATGAAGAGGCTCGGCATGATGCCTGCCTTCGTGGACGGACAGCGCATCACCGACGAGGCGACGATGGAGGTCGCCAAGATGGTGCTGGTCGGCAAGGTCAACAAGGAGATCGTCGGCCTCATCAACCGGCACGGCGGCACGGCCGTGGGCATCTCCGGGGAGGACGGCAGGCTCCTTCAGGTGGCGCCCAAGCAGCATGTCGACGAGGCCGGCAACGAGGTCGACCTGGGCTTCGTCGGCGAGGTGACGGAGGTCAACGCCGACGTCCTCGACCTCTTGGCCGAGGCCAACATCCCGGTTGTGGCGAGCGTCGGCGCGGACGCCTCGGGCCAGGCCTACAACGTCAACGCCGACGCCGTCGCCGGCGAGCTGGCGGCGGCGCTCGGCGCCGAGAAGATCATCTTCCTGACCGACATCGACGGCATCTACGAGGGCCAGGACGCCGACTTGACGCCGGTCTCCGAGTGCGACCTCGCGTACCTCGGCGCACTGGTGGCCGCCGGCCGCGTCGCCGGCGGCATGCTCCCCAAGGCGGCCGCCGCGCGCCGCGCGCTCGAGGCCGGCGTGAGCAGTGCCCACGTCATCGACGGCCGCGTCGAGCACGCCGTGCTGCTCGAGATCCTCACCGACGCCGGCTGCGGCACCAAGGTGACGGCGTGAGCGCCGCGGCTCAGGCTCTCCCGTGCACCGGCGAGGCTCTGCCGAGGGTGCCTGACTGTTGCATATTCCGGCTAGGTGTGGTGTATTCTATGCAGCGTTCTCTGGCGCGTTCCACGCTCGGGGGCGGCACGCGGCCGGCACACTCGCAGGGGGGAACGATCGCCGTGAGGAATCCCGCACTGATGGGCAAGACCGAGCGCCAGCGCCTCATTCAGACCGTGGTGCAGCAGCGCGAGGTGGCCACCCAGCGCGAACTGGTGAGCTCGCTCAGCGCGCTCGGCTGCGAGGTCACGCAGGCCACGGTCTCGCGCGACATCCGCGAGCTCGACCTGCAGAAGGTCCGCACGCACCTCGGCCGCGCGAAGTACGTGCTCAGCTCCCGCGAGCGGCCCAAGGAACCGGAGCAGGCGGCGCGCCACGTGCTGCGCGATTTCGCGCGCTCCACGCGCGTCTCGCAGCAGTTGCTCGTGGTGCGCTGCGAGATCGGCACGGCGTCCACGGTCGCCCGGCAGATCGACAATCTCAACAACACTGACGTCGTCGGCACCGTCGCCGGCGACGACACCTTCCTCATCGTCCTGGACACGGTCGAGAAGGCGCAGGCGATGAAGCGCTACGTCGACCGTCTCCGAGAGGCCTAACGCTCGGGCACCCCTTTGCGCGCCCGCCAGAACTGCCTGAGGCTCGGCGGGCGGCTACGCCGCGCCGGCCCTCCCCATCCGTCCAGCGCAAGACTCAAGGAGCACCGATCGTGACTACCGACGCACCCAACGGCACCGTCGTCCTCGCCTACTCCGGCGGCCTCGACACGTCCGCCCTCATCCCCTGGCTCAAGGAGAAGTACGGCTACGATGTGGTGGCCTGCCTCGTCGACCTCGGGCGCGTGAAGGGCATCCCGGCGATCATGGAACGCGCCAAGGCCGCGGGCGCCATCGACGCCGTCGCCATCGATGCCAAGGAGGAGTTCGCCGAGCACCACTGCCTGCCCGCGCTCATGGCGAACGCGCTCTACGAGGACAAGTACCCGCTCTCCACGGCCATCGGCCGCCCCGTTATCGCCAAGAAGCTGGTGGAGACGGCGCACAAGTACGGCGCCACCGCCGTCGCGCACGGGTGCACCGGCAAGGGCAACGACCAGGTGCGCATCGACATCGGCGTGCGGGCCCTCGACCCCAACCTGACCATCATCGCGCCGGCGCGGGCCGCCGACTGGCCCAGCCGTGAGGAACTGCTCGACTACGTTGCCGCCCACGACATCCCGGTCAACCTCACCAAGAAGAGCCCCTACTCGATCGACGAGAACATGTGGGGGCGCAGCAACGAGTGCGGCGTGCTCGAGGACCCCTGGGTCGCGCCGCCGGAGGACGCCTTCCAGTTCGTCGCCAGCGCGGCCGACGCCCCCGGCGAGCCCCAGCACGTCGTCGTCAGCTTCGAAAAGGGCAAGCCGGTGGCGCTCGACGGCAAGCCCATGGGCATGGTCGAGCTCATCGAGGCGATCGACGCGATCGGCAACCGGCACGGCTTCGGCCGCGTCGACATGATCGAGAATCGCCTCGTCGGCATCAAGAGCCGTGAGGTCTACGAGGTGGCGGGAGCCTTGGCGCTCATCACCGCCCACCGGGAGCTCGAGGACCTCGTGCTCACGCGCGACCTCCTCCACTTCAAGCGCACCATCGAGAGCAAGCTCTCGGACATGATCTACGAGGGCCAGTGGTTCGATCCGCTCACGGAGGCCTGCAAGGCGTTCCTCTTCCAGAGCCAGGAGCGCGTGACCGGCGACATCCGCCTGAAGTTCTACAAGGGCGGCTGCGTGGCCGACGGCCGCCGCAGCGACTTCTCCCTGTACAGCTACAAGCTGGCGACGTACTCGAAGGAGGACGAGTTCTCGCACGAGGCCGCCGCCGGGTTCATCCAGCTGTGGGGGCTGCCGATCGAGGTGTGGGCGCGGGTCGGCAAGGAACACCACATGATGAAGGAGCTCGAGGACGAGGCCGTCTCCGAGCCCATATGATGCGGTCGTGACGGCAAGCTGACAGATGAGCAGGCGCGGACGAGAAGGCAGGCAGTATGACGGAGCGGGGCGCATGACGGAGCAGGCAGCATGACGGGCGCGCGCTCGGGACGCTTCGCCGGCGAGCGCGCGCCCGCGTTCGTGGCGCTCAACAGCTCGCTGGCGCTCGACTGGCGCCTGTGGCCCGAGGACGTCGAGGGCTCGGTGGCGCACGCCCGCACCCTGCGCGGAGCGGGCGTGCTCAGCGGCGCCGAGCTGCGCGCGGTCGAGGACAGCCTCGCCGCCGTCGCCCGCGAGATCGAGGCCGGCGCCTTCGTGCCCTCCGACGCCGACGAGGACGTGCACATGGCGGTCGAGCGCCGGCTCACGGAGATCGCCGGCGAAGCCGGCGCCAAGCTCCACACCGGCCGCAGCCGCAACGACCAGGTCGTGACCGACGTGCGGCTCCACCTGCGCCGCGTGCTCGAGCGTCAGGACGCGGCGCTCGACGCCCTGCAGCACGTGCTGCTCATGCGCGCCTCCGAGCACGTGGAGACCGTCATGCCCGCCTACACGCACCTCCAGCGCGCGCAGGTCACGTCGCTGGCGCAGCACCTGCTCGCTTACTTCTGGATGGTCGAGCGCGACCGCGGCCGCATGGCTGCCGCGCGCGACGCCTGCCTCGAGCTGCCACTCGGCGCCGGCGCCGCCGTGGGCCTCAACCACGACCTCGACCGCGCCGCGATCGCGGAGGATCTCGGCTTTGAGCGCCTGTGCGAGAACTCGCTCGACGCCGTCGCGAGCCGCGACTTCGTGGTCGACTACCTCGCCGCCGCGGCACAGCTCGGCGGCCACTTCAGCCGGCTGGGGGCCGAGCTCGTGCTGTGGGCGACGAGCGAGTTCGGCTTCGTGCTCCTGCCGGACGCCTTCAGCGGCGGCTCGAGCATCATGCCGCAGAAGAAGAACCCGGACGCCGCCGAGCTGATGCGGGCCGCCGCTCCGCGGCTCACAGCCGATCTCGGCGGCCTTCTCGGCGTTCTCCACGGCCTGCCGCTCGCCTACAACACCGACCTGCGCGAGGACAAGCGCTACCTTTTCGACGCCGTCGACTGCCTCGACCAGATCCTGCCGGTCGCGCTCGGCCTCCTCGAGGGCGCTTCCTTCGACGAGGCGCGCATGGCGGCGGCCTGTGACTCCTTCCTCGCCGCCACCGACGTCGCCGACTATCTGGTCGGCAAGGGCGTGCCGTTCCGCGAGGCGCACCACGTCACGGGAACGCTGGTGCGCCGCTGCCTGGAAACCGGCACGGACCTCGCCGACGCCGGGCTGGAAGACCTTCTGGCGCTCTCGCCGGCGTTCGCCGAGGACTACTTCGAGTTGCACGAGCCCGCCGCTCAGCTGGCGCGCAAGCGCTCGCACGGCGGCTCCGCCCCGGTGCGCGTGCGCGAACAGCTCGAGCGCGCCGGCGCCGCGCTGGCGGCGCGTCCCTGCTGCTGAGATGCGTGCTTTGGCCGCCGAGGAGCTGACGCCATGAATGCGGCGTCGCCGGCGCCGGACTCGGCGCTCCCGGCTCCCGTCGGCCAGGACTTCTTCGCGCGTTCCGCCCTGGACGTGGCGCGCGACCTCATCGGTTGCACCTTCCTCTGCGACGGAGCCGGCGGCCGCATCGTCGAGACCGAGGCCTACCGTCAGGACGACCCCTGCTGCCACGGCTACCGTGGCCAGACGGCGCGCAACGCCGTGCTCTTCGGTCCGCCCGGCCACCTCTACGTGTACTTCACTTACGGCATGCACTTCTGCGCCAACACGGTGTGCGAAGAGGAGGGAGTCGCCGCGGGCGTGCTGCTGCGCGCGCTGGAGCCGGAGCACGACGTAGAGGCGATGAGCGCCCGCCGCGGCGTCCGCGAGCCGCGCCTGATCGCCTCCGGCCCGGCGCGTCTCGCCCAGGCGCTCGGGATCGCCCGCCAACAGAACGGCCTGCCGGTGTGGGAGCCGCCGCTGGCGATCCTCCCGCGGCCGGCCGGCGCGGCGGAGCCGCGCCTCGTCGCCACGGCGCGCATCGGCGTCCGCGGCGGCGACCAGAAGCCCTGGCGGTTCGTCGCCGCCGACAGCCGCTTCCTCTCCCGTCCGCTGCCGCGCGGCGCGCGGGGCTGACGCGCCCGCCTTCTGAGCCGCGGACCGGCCCTCGCAGCCGCGCCCCTGCCTTCGGAGCCGCCGCGCACCCGCCGGCGCCAGCTCTTCGCAGGTGACCTCCCAGTGCGCTTGGGTAAGAATAGGGCGCCATCGCCGATGAAAGGACCATCGTGAAGCTACGCGATATTTACGAGACCGCCGTTCGCATGGGCATCGCCGCGGACCCCCGCGGCAAGGCCGGCGTCGACGACTATCTCGAGCGCCAGAAGAGCCGCTTCGAGTCCGCACCCGAGCACCTCAAGCAGTTCGCAGA
This sequence comes from uncultured Thermoleophilia bacterium, assembly GCA_903912585.1. Taxonomy (GTDB): domain Bacteria; phylum Actinomycetota; class Thermoleophilia; order UBA2241; family UBA2241; genus CAIXSE01. Next base: position 7,660 of record CAIWHY010000511.1, read on the forward strand.
CCCCGAGAGCCTCAAGAACCCGTACACCGACACGCGCATCTACGTCGGCGACCCGGACCTCGAGGTCAAGACGCTGCTCGGCGGCATCGACATGAACACCGGCGAGGTCCTGCTGGCGGACCGCCTGCGCGAGAAGGGCACCGCGATCGACGCGATCTACACCCACCATCCGGAGAGCTGGGGCCTCACCAAGCTCGACAGCGTGATGGAGGTCCAGGCCGATATCTGGGCGGGCATGGGCGTACCTATCCAGGCCGGCGAGAAGTTCATCACCGAGCGCATGGACGAGGTCCGCCGCCGCCTGATGCCGCTCAACTACGATCAGGCGATCGACGCGGCGCGCCTGCTCGGCGTGCCGTTCTTCTCGGCGCACACGCCCACCGACAACCTCGTCTACACCTTCCTCACGCGCTACTTCGAGAAGCGTGAACCGAAGACCATAGACGACGTGCACAAGGCCCTGCTTGAGATCCCCGAGTACCGCATCGCGGCGCAGAAGGGTGCCGGCCCGTACCTCGGCAAGAGCCCCTCGAGTGCTCGGGCCGGGCGCGTGCTCGTCGACATGACCGGCGGCACCGAGGGTCCCAAGAAGGCCATCGAGAAGCTCGCCGACGCCGGCGTCGGCACGATCGTCGGCATGCACATGAGCCAGGAGTTGCGCGATGAAGCCGACGCGCACGACATCCACGTGGTGATCGCCGGTCACATGAGCAGCGACTCGCTGGGCATCAACCAGTTCCTCGACGAGCTCGAGCGCAACGGCGTGGAGACGATCGCCACGTCCGGCCTGATCCGCGTGCACCGAGACGCCCGTGGAAAGGTCCTCAGCGAGGAGCCGGGCGCCCTGCCGGCGCTCTAGCCGGCGCCCGCCATGGCGAGCGAAGACGGGGACCCCTTGACGAGCGCCGCCTCGCGGATCGAACTGCTGGCACCGGCGGGTGAGCCGCGCGCCCTGCGCGCGGCGCTCGCCGCCGGCGCCGACGCCGTGTACTTCGGCCTCGACCGCTGGAGCGCCCGCGCCTTCGCCGGTAACTTCGCCGGCGAGACGGTCGTGGAGGCGGTCGAGCTCGCGCACCTCTACGAGGCGAGCGCTTACCTGGCGCTCAACACGCTGCTCAAGGACGCCGAGGTGGAGCCGGCGCTGGCGGCTCTGGAGGCGCCGTACCTCGCCGGCCTGGACGCCCTCATCGTCGCCGACCTCGGCTTTGCCGCGCGCGTGCGCGAGGCTTATCCGGAGCTGCCGCTGCACGCCAGCACGCAGCTGAACACGCACAGCTCGTCGCAGCTGGAGGCGCTCGCGAGGCTGGGCTTCTCGCGCGCCATCCTCGCCCGCGAGCTCAGTCTCGAGGAGATCGCCGCGCTCGACGCCCACGGCCTCGAGCTGGAGGCGTTCGTGCACGGAGCCTTGTGCTACGGCTACTCTGGCGACTGCCTGCTCTCGAGCATGGTCGGCGGCCGCAGCGGCAATCGCGGCCGCTGCAGCCAGGCGTGCCGCCTGCGCTACGGCATGCAGCGGCTCGGCGGTCACGCAGCGCCGGTCGCCGGCGCGGCAGGCGGCCGAGCCGAGGCCCGCGGCTCCGCCGGCGCGGATGCGGACGACCTCGTGCGCGTCATGTCCACCTCCGACCTGGCCGCGATCGCCGTGCTGCCGCGGCTGCTCGCCGCGGGCGTCACGTCGTTCAAGCTGGAGGGCCGCATGAAGGACGCGGCCTACGTGGGCGTGACGACCGCCGTCTACCGCGATGCGCTCGACGCGGCGCTCGCCGACCCCGCGCACTACACCGTCGACCCGCAGTGGAGCGAGCGTCTCGAGCAGAGCTTCTCGCGCAGCTTCACGACGGCGCACCTCGAGGGCCGCCACTGGGAGGTGCGAAGTGGTGGTCGCGGCGGGCACCGCGGCGTGCTCGTGGGGCGCGTCTCGCGCGTCAACGAGGCCCGCGGCGAGGTGTTCGTGCGCCTGCGCCAGCCGGTCGCGGCCGGCGACCTGGTCTACCTCTACACGCCGTGGGGCCAGACCGAGCCGGCGCGGCTCGAGGAATCCGGGGATGAGGAGATCACCCTGCGCCTGCGCGAGCGCGTCGCCGTCAAGGACCGGTTGTTCCGCCTTGCAGCGGCCGACGCCGGGCAGCTGGCCCGCGACCTCGTCGCCGGCCGCCAGGCGCGGCGCCCCGTCCTGCTGCGCATGTGCCTGGTCGGCGAGGTGGGCCGGCCGGCAGCCCTCGCCGTCGAGCAGGCCGGCGGCGCCGCCGCCGCCGTGACTGTGACGACCGCAGCGCCGCTCACCGCGGCGCGCACGGCCGCGCTGACCGCGGACAAGGCACGCGACGCCCTCGCCGCGATGGGCGGGACGCCATACCGTCTGGCCGACCTCGAGTTCGCCGTCGACCAGGGCGTGTTCCTCGGCGTCGGCGACCTCAAGGACCTCCGGCGCCGTGCGCTTGTCGCGCTCGATTTGGAGCGCCTCGATGCCCGCCGTCGTGGCCCGCAGGGCGAGCTCGCTCCTCGCGCGACCGCCGCGCCGGGGCTCACGACTGCGACCGCCGCGCCGCTGCCCAAGGTCGGCGGCGCCCCGGCGCGGGGCACGGCCGCCGGCCGCGCGTCGGTGATCCTCGTCATGCGCCCGGGCGAGCGCCCGCTGCGCGGGGTGGAGGGGGACGCGGGCTGCCTCGATCTGCAGGCCGGCGACGGCCCGGCCGCCGTCGCGGCCGAACTACGGGAGCTGAGGCGCAGAGGTCTGCGAGTCTACGCGCGGACGCCGGAGGTCCTCTTCGACGCTGACCTGCCGTGGCTGCGCGCCGTCCTGGCTCTGCCGTGGGACGGCGTGTACGTGCGTCACCTCGGAGCGCTCTGCGAGCTTGCGCGGGGCGCGGGGGAGGGCGAGCCCGCGATCGTCCTCGAGTATCCCTTGCAGGGTCTCAACGCCCTGACGGCCGGTGTGGTCCACGGGCTCGCCGGCCGCGCGCCGGTCGCGGTGGTCGCTTCGCCGGAGGCTTCGCTCGAGGAGATCGTCGTGCTGCGGGGCGGCCTGGTCGCCGGAGCGCTGGCCGCCGGCCTGCCCGGTCCCGCTCCCGACCTGCACATCCTGGCCTTCGGGCGCCAGCTGGTCCTGCACAGCCGCGACCAGCTCGGCCGGGCCGAGGGTCTCTACGAGGCACCGGGCCCGGACTCCCACGTCGGCCTCCTCCTTGAGGACGCCAAGAGCTACGTGTTCCCCGCCGAAGTGGACGCGAGCGGGACGCGCCTCTTCAACGCGCGCGTCACCAACCTCGCTCCCAACCTCGACGACCTCGGAGCCGCCGGCGTCACCGGGTTCCTCGTGATCCAGTCCGACCTCGACGCACGCGAGAGGGCGGCGTTCGCCGCCGACGGCCTCGCCGCGCTGGCGCCGCTGGCGACGCGCGAACGCACGACCACCGGGCACCTCTTCCGCGGCGTCGCGTAGGGGAGCACGACGGCGTCCGGGTGAGCGCGCCGCCGCGTCGGCGAGCGCGGCCCCAAGCGAGCACGGCGAAGCGCGAGCGCAGCTTCGCGTCCTCGCGTCTTAGGGCCGCCACGCCGCCGCCGGAGCCGGCCC
>CAIWHY010000512.1 GCA_903912585.1 uncultured Thermoleophilia bacterium
ACGACGACCTGCGGACCCTGCACGAGCTCAAGACCGGCCGTCTCATCGAGGCGGCCGTGGTGTGCGGCGCGGTGCTCGGCGGCGCGGGTGACGCGGCGCCCTACCGCGCCTTCGCCCGGGAGCTGGGACTGCTCTTCCAGATCGTCGACGACATCCTCGACGAATCCGGCGACGAGGCGGAGCTCGGCAAGTCGGTCGGCAAGGACAGGATCCAGGCGAAGGTCACCTACGTGTCCCGCTACGGCATGGACGAAGCCGGCCGGATGGCGACGGCGACGCACGCGCGGGCGCTCGAGCGTCTCGGCGCCTTGCCGGGAGACACCGGCGCCCTCGCCGCGCTCACGACGTACATCCGCCGCCGCCGCACGTAGCGCTGCCCGGCGGCGACGAGGCCGGGCGGCCGGGCTCCGGGCCTGGTGCTATACTCCGCTGACGATGCCGTATCTGGACAGGATCTCCGACCCTGCCGACCTCCAGCAGTTCTCCGAGCGTGAGCTCACGCTGCTCGCAGAGGAGATCCGCGAGGCCATTCTGTGTTGCGTGAGCGAGGTCGGCGGTCACCTGGCGGCCAGCCTCGGCACGGTCGAGCTCACGGTCGCCCTGCACAGCGTCCTGCACAGCCCGCACGACAAGATCGTGTGGGACGTGGGGCATCAGTGCTACGCGCACAAGCTGCTCACCGGCCGCCGCGACCGCTTCAGCACGATCCGCCAGCACGGCGGCCTCTCCGGGTTCCCGAACCGGAACGAGTCCGAGCACGACATCATCGGCACCGGGCACGCCTCGACCTCCATCAGCTACGGCCTCGGCCTCGTCGAGGCGGCGAAGTTGGCGGGGGAGACCTCGGACAACGTCGTCTGCGTCCTCGGTGACGGGGCTCTCACCGGGGGCGTCGCGTTCGAGGCCATGAACCAGGCCGGCCACCTGCGCACGCCGCTCGTCGTGATCCTCAACGACAACGAGATGTCCATCCGCGCCAACGTCGGCGCCCTGCAGCTCTACCTCAACCGCATCCGCCTGGACCCCGGCCTCACGAAGCTGCGCGAGGACCTCGAACGCGGCGTCGCGCGCATCCCGGCCATCGGCCCGCAGGCGTACCGTCTCGGGAAGGACGTCAAGGAGTCGATGAAGGCCCTGCTCGTCCCCGGGATGCTCTTCGAGGAGCTGGGCTTCGCCTACATCGGCGTCGTCGACGGCCACGATCTGCACGCCTTGCGCAAGAGCATCCGCCAGGCCATCGACACGCGCCGCCCCGTGGTCGTGCACGTCAAGACGGTGAAGGGCAAGGGCTACGAGCCTGCCGAGGAACACCCGGACACCTACCACGGCACCGGACCCTTCCACCGCGGCAACGGCGCGAAGAAGGCCGCGGTGGCAGGCACGACGTACACGCAGGCCTTCGGCCAGGCGATGGTGCGGCTGGCCGAGGCCGACGAGCGCATCGTCGCGGTCACGGCGGCGATGACGGAGGGGACGGGCCTCGAGGACTTCGAGCGCCGCTTCCCGGAGCGCTTCTACGACGTCGGCATCGCCGAGGAGCACGCCGCCGTGTTCGCCGCCGGGCTCGCCATCGGCGGCATGCGCCCGGTGGTGGCCGTGTACTCCACCTTCCTGCAGCGCGCCTACGACATGCTCGTGCAGGACATCGGGCTGCAGCAGCTGCCGGTGGTCTTCGCCGTCGACCGTGCGGGGCTGGTCGGCGACGACGGGCCCACGCACCACGGCGCCTTCGACATCTCATACCTGCGCGTGATCCCCAACCTCGTGCTGATGGCGCCCTCGAGCCAGGAGGAACTGCAGCGCATGCTGTGCACGGCGTTGACCATCGACGGCCCCGTGGCCCTGCGCTACCCCCGGGGCTTGGCGGCCCCGTTCGCGACGCCGGCGGAGCTCGTGCCGCTCGAGGTCGGCCGCGGCGTCGTGCTGCAGGAGGGCGGCGACGTGGCGCTCGTCGGGATCGGCACCGGCGTCGGCATCGCCCGCGAGGCGGCGCTGCTCATGGCGGCGCAGGGAGAGGCGCCGACCGTCGTCGACGCGCGCTTCGCCAAGCCGCTCGACGGCGAGCTTCTGAGCCAGCTCGCGGCGACCCATCGCCGCCTCGTGACCATCGAGGAGAACGCGCTCGCCGGGGGCTTCGGCAGCGCGGTCCTCGAGCATCTCGGCGGCGGCGTCGAGGTCGTGCGCTTCGGTCTCCCCGACGCCTTCGTCCCGCACGGTGACCGGGCGCGGTTGCTGCGCGACATCGGCCTCACTCCGCAGGCCGTCGCGGCCGCGGCGCTCTTGCGCCCCGCTGGCCTGGCCCGCGTCAAGTAGGAGGCGTCATGCCCGAGCGGCTTGACGTGCTGCTCGTCGCGCAGGGCTTCTTCGAGACGCGCACGCAGGCGCGCGCCGCCATCCTCGCCGGCGAGGTCACCGTCGACGGCCGCCTCGCCGACAAGCCCGGTACCCAGGTCGCGGCGCTCGCCGCGGTCGCCGTCGCGGCGCGGCCCCGGTTCGTCTCGAGGGGCGGCGACAAGCTCGACCACGCCATGGAGACGCTCGGCGTCTCGGTGGAGGGCGAGGACGCCTGCGACCTCGGCAGCTCCACCGGCGGTTTCGTCGACAGGCTCCTGCAGGGCGGCGCCTCCCGCGTGATCGCGGTCGACGTGGGCTACGGCCAGCTCGCCTACGGCCTGCGCGGCGACGAGCGCGTGACGGTCCTGGAACGGACCAACGCCCGCTACCTCACCGCCGATCGTCTCCCCTTCGCGCCGTCCTTCGTCACCGCGGACCTCTCGTTCATCTCCCTGACGGTCGCCCTGGGCCCCGTGCTAGACTTCCTGCGCCGAGGCTACCGCGGCCTCGTGCTCGTGAAGCCGCAGTTCGAGGCCGGCCGTGAGAGAGTCGGCAAGGGGGGCGTGGTGCGCGACGCCGGCGTCCACCGCGACGTGCTGGTCGGCGTCTCCGCGTGGCTCGTGGAGCGGGGAGCGCTCGTGCTTGGGATCTGCGACTCCGGTCATCCCGGCCCAAAGGGGAATGTGGAGTACTTCGTCTACTTCTGCGACGGGAGCGCGCCGCCGCCGGCGCCACCCGTCGATGCCGCGGACGCGGCGGCGCATGCCGTGGAGGTCGCGCATGCCTGATCGCGTGCATCGCGTCGTTGCGGCCACAGGCGTGACGAGCGCTGCCACCACCACGGCTCTTGGGGAACTGGCCGCGCTGCGCAAGTCTCTCGGCCTCGAGCTGTTGATGACCGCCGAGGAGGCCGCCAGGCACGACGATCCGGTCGCCCTCGGCTACGAGATCGTCGACGAGGCGGCCCTGCGCACCGCCGACGTCTGCGTCGTGTTCGGCGGCGACGGCACCATCCTGCGCGCCCTGGGGCGCCTCCTCGGCAGCGGCGTGCCGACGCTCGGCCTCAACTACGGCAACGTCGGCTTCCTCGCGGCGCTGCCGCGCGAGGGCTGGGCCGGCGGCCTCGCGACCATGCTCGCCGGCGACAATCGCGTCGTTGAGCTCCTCACCGTCGACGTGCACGTCAACGGGCGCGTGCTCACCGCCGTCAACGACGTCATCCTCAGCCGGGTCGCGCCGCGGCACGTCCTGCAGCTGCAGTACGAGGTCGCCGGCGTCACCGTGGGCACGATGTTCTGCGACGGCCTCATCGTCGCCTCGCCTACGGGCTCGAGCGCCTACAGTCTCTCGTGTGGCGGGCCCATCGTGGAGTGGGACGCCGGCGTCCTGGTGCTCAACTTCATCGCTCCGCACTCACTCGGCTTCCGCCCCGTCATCCTGCGTCCCGATCACGCCATCAGCGCCCGCAACGTCTCGCCCCTGCAGGAGGCCGAGGTCGTCGTCGACGGCGAGCCGGCGGGGCGGCTCTGCTGCGGCGACGAGGTGCGCATCGTGGCGGGCTCCCAGCGAGCCCGGCTCATGGTGCAGAGCGAGGGCTCGTTCTACCAGAACGTCGAGGCCAAGCTGTTCGATCGCCGCGATGCTCGCTGAGCTCGCCATCGACGACCTCGTGCTGATCGCCGAGGCGCGGCTCGCCTTCTCGCCGGGCCTCAACGTGATTACCGGCGAGACCGGCGCCGGGAAGACGCTGCTGGCCCAGGCGATCGGCCTGCTGATGGGGCAGAAGGGCGGCGACGAGCTCGTCCGCCCCGGCGCCGACCGAGCCCTCGTCCAGGCGCTCTTCGAGCACGGCGACGAGACCCTCGCCGTGGCGCGCGAGCTGCCGCGCGGCGGCCGTTCGCGCGCTCATCTGGACGGTCTTCTCAGCTCGGCCGCCGCCATCGAGGAGGCGTTGCGCAGCCGCCTCGCCTTCTATGGGCAGCTCGAGCACGCGCGCCTCCTGCAGCTCGAGCGCCAGCTCGACCTCCTGGACGGCGCCGCGGCAACGGGCGTGGCGGCGCCGGCGGAGAAGTACGCGGCCGCCTACGACGCAGCGCGCGCCGCCTCGCGCGAGCTCGCCGCCGTGCGCGGCGACGCGCGCGAGCGGGAGCGCGAGCTGGAGATGCTCCGCTTCCAGCTCGGCGAGATCGAAGCTGCGGAGGTCGAACCGGGCGAGGACGTGCGCCTGGCGCTGGAACGCGAGCGTCTGCGCCACGCGGGCAAGCTCCTCGAACGCGCCGGCGGGGCGCTCTCGCTGCTCGCCGGCGAGACCGAGAGCGCCGCCCTCGACTCGGTGCGCGTGGCCCAGCGCCTCGTCGGTGAGGCGGCTGCGCTCGACCAGGCGCTCGCGGACGCCGCCGGGCGGCTGGACGGCCTCGCGGCCGAGCTCGACGACGTCTCGGCCGCCCTGCGCGCCTATCTCGACGATCTGGACGTGGACCCAGCGCACCGCGATTCCCTCGAGGTGCGCTACGACAAGCTCAAAGGGCTGATGCGCAAGTACGGCGCCTCGGCTGACGAAGTGCTGGCCTACGCCGCCGAGGCGCGCGAGCGCATCGGCCGTCTCGACCTCACCGCCGCCGACGAGGAGGCGCTCGTCGCCCGGGCGGAGGCGTCACAAGCCGCGGCCCTGGCCGCTGCCGACCGGCTGAGCCGGGCGCGGCGCGCGGCCGCGCCGAAGGTGGCGGAGAAAGTCGAGCGGGAGCTGCGCGGCCTCGCCATGCCGCACGCCGCGTTCAGCATCGTCGTCTCGCCGCGCGGCCCGGGCTGGGAGGCGCTCGGGCCGCGCGGCGCCGACGACGTCGAGTTCCTGTTCAGCGCCAATCCCGGCGTCCCGCCGAGGCCCCTGCGCGAGACGGCCTCCGGCGGCGAGCTGTCGCGCGCCATGCTCGCCATCCGCGGCATCGTCACGCTGAGCGACGACGTCGAGACCCTGATCTTCGACGAGGTCGACACCGGCATCGGCGGCGTCACCGCTGCGGCCCTGGGGGAGAGGCTGGCGCGCCTCGCCGAGAAGCGGCAGGTCCTGTGCATCACCCACCTGCCGCAGGTCGCAGCGTTCGCCGAGCGCCAGTTCGCGATCGTCAAGGACAGCGACGTGGCCGCGGGCACCACGCTCACGGTCGTGCGCCGCGTGGAGGGCGAGGAGCGCGTCGCCGAGCTCTGCCGGATGCTCGGCTCGGCGCCCGACGACGGCGCCGCGCGCAGCCACGCCGAGGGCCTGCTCGCCAGGGCCGGACGCCCGGCCTGAGGCGCGTCGGGCCCGCCCCGCGGAGCGGCCACGGCCGCGTCGTCGCGCCGACCGGCCGCAGCCAAGCCGCCGCGCCCGCCGGTCGCCGCGCTTTGCTCCTTGCGGGCGTCCGGCCCGATGCTATACTTGCCAGCGTGATCCGTGGGCTCGCCGGTCGTACACTCGCGCCGGCCCGTCAAAGCAGGACGGGCGCGACCCCGGCCCCGCAAAATCCTTCGCAGACCGGTACCGGCTTCGCCGTGCCACGGGGGCAGCACGAGGAGAGGAACGGGGCATGACCAAGCACATCTTCGTCACCGGCGGCGTCGTGTCCGGGCTCGGCAAGGGCATCACGGCGGCGTCCGTGGGGCAGCTGCTCAAGGCGCGCGGCGTCAAGGTCGCGAACCAGAAGTTCGACCCCTACATCAACGTCGACCCCGGCACCATGAGCCCGTACCAGCACGGCGAGGTGTTCGTCACCGAGGACGGGGCCGAGACCGACCTCGACCTCGGCCACTACGAGCGCTTCATCGACGAGTTCGTGCAGCGCGACTCCAACGTGACCACCGGCGGCATCTACAACGCCGTGATCACCAAGGAGCGCCGCGGCGACTACCTGGGCGGCACCGTCCAGGTCATCCCGCACATCACCAACGAGATCAAGAGCCGCGTGCACCGGCTGGCGCAGAGTACCGGCGCCGACGTGCTCATCACCGAGGTCGGCGGCACCGTCGGCGACATCGAGAGCCTGCCGTTCCTCGAGGCCATCCGCCAGTTCCGCAAGGACGTCGGACGCGCCAACGTGCTGTACATCCACGTCACCCTGGTACCCATGATCGGCGTCGTCGGTGAGCTCAAGACCAAGCCGACGCAGCACTCCGTAGCGGAACTGCGTGAGATCGGCATCCAGCCGGACATCATCGTGGCGCGCTCCGAGGAGAGGCTGTCGCAGGGCATCCGCGAGAAGATCGCCCTCTTCTGCGACGTGGACCCGGACGCGGTCGTATCGGCGCGCGACGCCGACGACATCTACCGCATCCCGCTGCTCATGCACGAGGAGAAGCTCGACGCGCTCGTGATCCGCATGCTCGGCCTCGAGTGCGGCGATCCCGACCTCACCGAGTGGCGCGGCCTCGTCGACAAGATCGACGCCTGCGCCGGGCCGGTGACCATCGCCCTGGTCGGCAAGTACGTCCAGCTGCACGAGGCCTACCTCTCCGTGTGGGAGGCGCTCAAGCACTCGGCCATCCACCACGGCCGTAAGCTCGACCTCGTGTGGGTCGACTCCGAGGAGATCACGCCGGCGACGGTCGCGGAGCGGCTGGGCCCGGCGGACGGCGTCATCGTACCGGGCGGGTTCGGGCAGCGTGGCATCGAGGGCAAGATCGAGGCCATCAAGTACTGCCGCGAGCGCAAGGTGCCGTTCCTTGGCGTCTGCCTCGGCATGCAGTGCGCCGTGGCCGAATTCGCGCGCGACATCTGCGACATGGGCGGCGCCAACTCCACCGAGTTCGACCCCGAGACGGCGTACCCGGTCATCGACCTGCTCCCCGAGCAGAAGGACGTCGAGGACATGGGCGGCACCATGCGGCTCGGCGCCTCCCACGTGCGGCTCGTGCCGGGGACGCGCGCGCAGGCCGCGTACGACGCCGATGAGGTGTGGGAGCGCCACCGCCACCGCTACGAGGTCAACAACGACCTGCGGCCTGCGCTGGAGGCTGCCGGCCTGGTCATCAGCGGCACCACGCCCGACGGCCGCCTGGTGGAGATCTGCGAGCTTCCCGACCACCCGTGGTTCGTCGCCTCCCAGTTCCATCCCGAGTTCAAGTCGCGCCCCACGCGCCCGGCGCCGCTGTTCCGCGACTTCGTCGGCGCCGCCGCGCGCCTGCGCACCGAACGCGAGGATGAGCTGGAGGAAACGTGCGCGCCGGCCTAGACGAGCTGCGCGACCTCTTCGTCCGCCTCGTCTCCATCCGCTCTCCTTCGCGTGAGGAGCGCGAGATGGCGGACGCCGTCACGGACTACGTCCGCGGCCTCGGCCTCGAGATCCGCGAGGACGACACCGCCGCCGTCACGGGCTGCGCCTGCGGCAACCTGATCGTGCGCGTGCCGGGCCGCGGTCGCGGCACGCCCATCGCGCTCTCGGCCCACATCGACACCGTGCCGCTCGAGCGCCCCCCGACGGTCGTCGTCGAGAACGGCGTCGTGCGTACCGACGGCGAGACGATCCTCGGCGGCGACGACAAGGCCGCGGTGACGGCCATCCTCATGGCGCTGCGCGATCTTGCGGCGGAGCCGCCGGAGGCGAGCGTGGAGGTCGTCTTCTCGGCCGGCGAGGAGATCGGCCTCCAGGGCGCCAAGGCGTTCGACGTGGAGGCGCTCGCCGCCGAGGTCGTGTTCGTGCTCGACAGCGAGGGACCGCCCGGGACGGTCATCGTCGGCGGGCCCACCCTGAAGGCGGTCGAGGCGGAGTTCCGCGGCGCCGCCGCCCACGCCGGCATCGAGCCGGAGGCGGGCCGCAGCGCCGTCGTGGCCGCGGCCCGTGCGATCGCCGCGATGGACCTCGGCAGGCTGGACGAGGAGACGACGGCGAACGTCGGCATCGTGCAGGGCGGCACCGCCGTCAACGTCGTGCCGGAGCGCTGCGTCGTGCGCGCGGAAGCGCGCAGCCGCGATGAGGACAAGCTTGCGGCGCAGGTCGGCAAGATGATCGACGCGCTCTCGACGGCCGCCGCCGAGACGGGCGTGGACCTCGAGATCGACGTGCGCGAGGAGTTCCACGGCTACGTCCACGCCGAGGACTCGCCCCAGCTGCGCCTGGCCGCCGCCGCGGTCGCCGCGGCCGGGCTCGAGTGGCGGCCGGTCGGCGGCGGCGGCGGCTCGGACGCCAATGTCTTCAACCACAGGGGGCGGCCGGCGGTGAACCTCGCCGCCGGCTTCCGGCACGTCCATTCGCCCCGGGAGAGCATGAGCCTGCTGCACCTGCAGCAGACCTACGAGCTCGTGCATGCGCTGGTGCGGCTCGCGGGCGAGACCCGGCCGTAGCCGGAAGGAGTGCGATGAAGGAGTCCGCCGGCGGCCCGCGCGCGCGCACCCCTCCGGATCCGGCGGTCGCGGAGTTCCTCGACTGTCTGCGCTACGAGCGCGGCATGAGCGCCAACACGGTCGCGGCCTACGCTGGCGACCTGACGCGGTTCACGGCTTTCCTCAAGGATCGCGAAGCGACGCCGGCGGCCGCGTCGGAGGACGACGTGCGCGCGTACTTCGCCGGCCGTGGAGGGGACGGCGCCGCGGCGAGCGTCGCGCGCCGCACCGCCAGTCTGCGCGCGTTCTACGCGTATCTCGTGCGTGAGGGCGCGCGCGAGGACGATCCCGCGGCGCGCCTGCGCACGCCGAAGAAGCCCCAGGGTCTGCCGCGCGTGCTTTCCGTCGAAGAGGTCGAGGCCTTCCTCGGGCAGATCGTGCCGACCGGCCCGCTCGGGCAGCGGGACCTGGCGGCGCTCGAGTTGCTCTACGGCTGCGGCCTGCGCGTGAGCGAGCTGCTGAGCCTGCGCGAGGGCGACGTCGACATCGAGGGCGGCCTCCTGCGCTGCATCGGCAAGGGCGACAAGGAGCGCGTCGTGCCCATGGGGCACGCCGCCGGGGCGGCCGTCGAGCGGTACGTCCGGGACGGTCGCCGGGCGCTGCTGCGCGGCCGCCGCCGGGCGGAGCTCATCCTCAACGCGCGCGGCGCGCCGCTCACGCGCCAAGGCTTCGACTACGTCATCCGCAAGGTCCTGGCGCGCGCCGACATGCTCGGCCAGGCGAGCGCCCACACGTTCCGCCACTCGTTCGCCACGCATCTGCTCGCCGCGGGCGCCGATCTGCGCAGCGTCCAGGAGATGCTCGGTCACGCCAACGTGGCGACCACCCAGCTCTACACGCACGTCACCGTGGAGCACCTGCGCGAGGTGTTCCTGGAGACGCATCCGCGGGCGCGACGTCGTGGCGGCGGTCGCAGCGGCGGGGAGGAGGAGTCATGACGAGGGTCTTCGTGTGCGTGCTCGACGGGTGCGGCGCCGGCGAGCTCCCGGATGCCGCCGCCTACGGCGACGTGGGCGCGGACACCCTCGGGCACGTCCTGCGCCGCAGTGGCGTGCAGCTGCCCCACCTGGCCGCGCTCGGGCTCGGCGAGGTGGTCGGACTGCCGCTCGGAGCGCCGTCCCCCGAGGCGACCTACGGTCGCCTCGCCGAGCGCGGCGCCGGCAAGGACACGACCACCGGTCACTGGGAGATGATGGGCGTCGTGCTGGAGCGGCCGTTCCCGACGTATCCCGGCGGGTTCCCGCCGGAGGTGATGGAGCCGTTCGCGCGCGCCGTCGGCCGGGGTGCGCTCGGCAACCGCCCGGCGTCCGGCACGCGGATCATCGAGGAGCTCGGCGACGAGCACTGCGCCACCGGCAAGCCGATCATCTACACCTCCGCCGACTCCGTGTTCCAGATCGCCTGCCACGAGGAGATCGTGCCGGTCGCCGAGCTCTACCGCTGGTGCGAGGCCGCGCGCGGCATCCTGACGGGCCCGCACGCCGTGGGCCGCGTGATCGCGCGACCGTTCGCCGGCGCGCCCGGGCACTACGTGCGCACGCCGCGCAGGCGCGACTACTCGCTCGAGCCGCCCGGGCCCACGTATCTCGACCTGCTGCACGAGCGCGGCGTGCCGGTCGTCGGCGTCGGCAAGATCGGCGAGATCTTCGTGCAGCGGGGCGTGGACGTGGACGACCACACCACCGACAACACGCTCGGCATCGCCGCCTGCACGCGTCACCTGCAGGAGATGGACCGCGGGCTGCTGTTCGCCAATCTCGTCGACTTCGACCAGGCCTGGGGTCACCGCAACGACGTCGACGGCTTCGCCGGGGGCCTGAAGGCCGTGGACGCCGCCGTCGCAGGGTGGCGGCGGCTGCTGCGCCCCGGCGACGCCATGATCCTCTGCGCCGACCACGGCGTCGACCCGACGACGCCGAGCACCGATCACTCGCGCGAGTACTCGCCGCTGATGGCGCTGGGGCTGCGCCCGGGGCGCTACGACGGCGCCCAGGAGGACATTGGCGCGACCGCGTTCGCCCTGCTCACCGGCGAGGAGCCGCCGCTGCCGGGGACCGTGATGGCTTGAGCGGAGGCGCGGCCGGCGGTCCGCCCGCGCTGGATGGCTCGGCCGCTCAGAGCGGCTCGGCCGGGCTCGGACGCTCTGCCGCGCACGGGCGTGTCGCAGCGCTGGGGCGTGTGGCTGCCTTCGCGCCGCAGGCGGCGGTCGTCTTCGGCTCCGGCCTGGCGGCGCTGCCGCGGGACGCCGTGATCCGCGAGGAGCTTGCCTACGAGGAGCTCGGCTGGCCGCGGACGGCCGTGCCCGGGCACGCGAACCGGCTCTTGCTCGTGGAGGCGCCGGCCGCTGACGGCGCCAGGCTGCGCCTGGCGCTGGCCTGCGGCCGGCCCCACCTCTACGAGGGCTGGCACGAGGAGGAGCTGGGACGCAGCGTGCGCGATCTCGGTGCCGCCGGCGCCTCGCGGGTCGTGCTCACGAACTCCACCGGCTCGCTGCGGCCGG
>CAIWHY010000513.1 GCA_903912585.1 uncultured Thermoleophilia bacterium
AAGCCCTTGTCCGGATCCTTGAGTTTGTCGCCGAACAGCGGGAAGAGCCTCTGCGCGAGGGGTTCAGCCTGCGCGCGCGTGAGCTTGGCAGCCGCCAGACCGATCTCCGCGTGGAACTTGTGGTCGTCGGGGACCAGTGAGTCGGACTGTACCGCCATGGCCGGATGACCGGAGAAGACGTTTCCACCCGATGTCACAACGGCGAGCATATAGCAGGCCATTTCGTAGTGGTACTGCTTTGTGCCCGAGCCGCCGCCGAGATACGGCAGGTTGACCATCGGATAGCCCATGTTGCGGCCGATCGCCGCGTTGGACATGGCGATCGCCCAGATGAGCGGCTTGGTCGACGAGAGGTGCAGCTTGCTGTGCAGCGGCGCGTTGTAGTGGTAGCTGCCGCGCATGATCAGGTTGCCCATGATCATGTAGCAGGTCGCCGTGACGGCCACGCCCTCGGCGCCGCCCGCGTAGCCGCCGAAGAGCGGCGTCGAGGTGGAGCCGATGTTCGCGCTGATGCTGTTGTAGAAGGCGACCTTCTGCAGCGCCTCGTACCCGACGACCAGCTCCGAGAGGAAGTCGATGAGGAAGCCGTCGCTCGGGCGCAGGCCGAACTCGGGATACGTGGCCGCGAACATGGAAGCCGGCTGGGAGGCCGCGGAGATGCCGTTGATGATCGGCATGCCGGCGCGGCCGGAGCGGCGGATGCCCTCGCGGGCGAGCCGCACGGTCTTGCAGGCCGCGAGGATCTCCTGCGGGGAGCGGACGCGGGCGTCCTTGCCGCGCAGGTGGAGGATCGACGGGACGCTGACCGAGTCCACGATGTCGAACGAGGCCATCTTCTCGACCGTGTCCACGAAGATCTGCTCGTCGGTGGTGTAGATGCCGCCGCCGACGTGCACCCACGGACGGTCGTCCGTGGTGTCGGGGCGGCGGCCGTACATGGTCTTGCGCTCGCGCCGCTCACCGAAAGTCGCGCCCTTGGGCGCCTGCGAGCAGGCGAGCAGGATCTCTTCGCGCGTGAACTCCATCACGCGGTTGGTCTCGGGGCAGTAGGCGCCGGCCTCGGCGAGCAGGTCCACGGCGGCCTGGAAGACGCGGTCGGTCAGGTCGTCGTCGGCGTTGATGATGGTCTCTTTGTCCCACTTGATCTTGTAGCGCGCGATCAGCTCAGCGAGCTTGGGGACGTAGCGCTTCATGTAGTAATCGGTCTCTGAGGTGAGCGGGCCGGTCTCGGCGCGCTCGAAGACCTCTACCAAGTCGATCATGTCGTGCTCCTGGGGATCGGGTTCGCGGGGGCAGGGCGGCGGGTCGCGGTGGCGGCCGCCGTTCCGGCGTCAGTGCCGAGGATCGAGCTCACGACACCAGCTTGTTGGCCAGATTGACGGCCTCATAGGCGCTGCCGGCCCAGCCGTCCGCGCCGATCGTCTCGGCCCACTCGGCCGTGGTGGCGCCGCCGCCGATGATGACCTTGAACTTGTCGCGCGCACCCTGGTCCTTGAGCGCCTCGATGACGTCCCTCTGCCCCACGAGCGTCGTGGTGAGCAGGGCGGAGATGGCGATGATGTCGGCGTCGACTTCCTTGGCCTTGTCGATGAACTTGAAGAGGTCGACGTCGATGCCCAGGTCCCACACCTCGAAGCCGGAGGTCTCGAAGAGGAGCTTGAGGATGTTCTTGCCGATTGAGTGAAGGTCGCCTTTCACCGTGCCGATCACGATCGTGCCCTTCTTCTCGTCGGCGCCACCGGCTGCCTTGATCGCCGGTTCGAGGACGCTCATCGCGGACTGGAAGGCC
>CAIWHY010000514.1 GCA_903912585.1 uncultured Thermoleophilia bacterium
CGGTCGCGGCGCTTGAGGCGCCGCACGCCTCGCTGGCCATCACCATGGACGACGGCTCCCTTCTGCAGATCGATGCGCTGGGCGACGTCCCTCCCACGTTCCACTTCGAGTTCTTCGGGACGGCTCGGACCTCCAGGCACGACGTCACCGACAACTTCTCCATGTTCAGGCGGATGCTCTGGCACTTCGCGCAGATGATCGGCAGCGGGCGGCCCGCGGTCCCGGCGGAGGACACGCTGGGCTCCATGCGGCTCCTGATGGCCGGAACGCAGGCGATGGAGAGCGGAAGGAGCGTGCGGCTCAGTGAAGTCACACTATAGAGACCTCTTCGACCTGCACGGCAAGGTCGCCATCGTCACCGGCGGCCTCGGCATCCTGGGGCGCGGCTTCTGCCGGGGGCTGGTGGAGTTCGGCGCTAACGTCGCCGTCGTCGACCTCGACGGCGAGGCGTGCTCCGCCTTCGCCGCCGAGCTCGAAGCGGAGAGCGGCCTCAGGGCTGCCGGCGTGGCCTGCGACGTCGCCGACCGCGACTCCGTGCAGGCGATGGTGGCGGAGGTCGCCGGCACGCTCGGCGGCGTCCACGTGCTGCACAACAACGCCGCCTCCAAGTCGAGTGATCTCGAGGCGTTCTTCGCACCGTTCGAGGAGTACTCCCCGGAGGAATGGCGCAGCATCATGGCTGTCAATATCGACGGCATGTTCCACGTCGCGCAGGCGGCAGGCCGGCAGATGATCGAGCAGGGTACCGGTGGGAGCATCATCCAGACCTCTTCGATCTACGGCATCCGGGGCTCGGACAAGAGGATTTACGAGGGCTCCTTCTATCTGGACCGGCAGATCAGCAATCCCGCGGCGTACTCCACCTCCAAGGCGGCCGTCGTGGGGCTCACGACGTACCTGGCCACCTACTGGGCAGACCAGGGCATCCGCGTGAACACGCTGACCCCCGCTGGCGTCGAGAGCGGGCAGAACGACGCGTTCAAGGTCCGCTACGCGGCGCGCGTCCCGATGGGGCGGATGGCGCGCGCGGACGAGATGGTCGGCGCCCTCGTCTACCTCGCCTCGGACGCCTCCAGCTACGTCACCGGCCAGAACATCGTCGTCGACGGCGGGCTGAGCGCGTGGTAGGCGGCCGGCGCCTCACGGTCGTGATGTACCACTTCGTCCGCGACCTCGCCCGCTCGAGGTACCCCGAGATCAAGGGCCTCTCGACGGAGGAGTTCCGAGGCCAGGTCGACTACGTCCGACGCCACTTCACGCCGATCGGAGTGACGGACCTGCTCTCGGCGCTGCGCACGCCCGGCGGAACCCTTCCGCCCCGGGCGATCCTTCTGACGTTCGACGACGGCTACCGGGACCACTTTGACAACGTCCTGCCGGTGCTCGCCGAGAACGGCCTGACGGGCTGCTTCTTCCCGCCCGCCAAAGCCGTCACCGAGCACGAGGTGCTCGACGTCAACAAGATCCACTTCATCCTTGCGGCACAGCCCGACAAGGCGCGCATCCTCGCCTCGTTGTTCCGCCAGCTCGACGAGGCGCGCGGCGAGTTCGAACTACGCACGCGCGAGGACTACGAGCATCAGCTCGCGCACGCCGGCCGCTATGACCCGGCGGACGTGATCCTGATCAAGCGCCTGCTCCAGCGCGAACTCCCGCTGGCCCTTCGCGCGCGCATCACCGATGCGCTCTTCCGCGAGTGGGTCACCGACGACGAGGCCGCGTTCTCCGAGGAGCTGTACATGAGCGTCGACGACCTGCGGGAGATGAGGGAGGCGGGCATGTGGATCGGCAGTCACGGCTACGACCACTTCTGGCTCGACTCCCTGGACGAGGCGGGTCAAGAGCGAGAGGTCGAGCTGTCCATCGAGTTCCTGCGCCGCGTCGGGTGCGATCTTGAGGACTGGGTCATCGGGTATCCCTACGGGGCCTACTCCGACTCGCTGCTCCGCATCCTCAGGGCGAGACGCTGCCGGGCCGGGTTCACCGTCGAGGTCCGCGCGGCCGACCTCGATCGCGATGACCCTCTGACGCTCCCGCGACTCGATACCAACGACCTGCCCAAGTGCCGGGACGCCACGCCGGACGACTGGGCGGCTCGGGCGGCTTGTGAGGATGGCCCGGCATGAGCCTCATGATGCAGCTCCTCGAGGAGCTCACGCCGCTGAACCGCGTCGTCTGTTCGGGCGACTTCGATCACACAGTGGAGCGGATGCAGCAGGTGCTCCCGGGCTGCCGGGCCTTCGAGTTCCCGGCGAGCGGCCCCGAGCACAACGGCTGGGTGATCCCGCCCAGCTGGGATGTCGCGGAAGCGACCATCAGCCGCAGTGGTGAGCTCATCTACGACGGAACCTGGAACCCTCTCGCGGTCGTCGCCCTGTCGGCACCGTACGAGGGCAGGGTATCGCTCGAGGAGCTCAAGGCCCACCTGCACTACGACCACCGGTACGGCGATTCGCTCACCTTTCACTTCCGGCAGCTCTTCCGCAGCTGGGAGAGGGACTGGGGCTTCTGCGTCACCAAGGAGCTGTACGACGCCCTCGAGCCCGGCGAGTATGAAGTGCGCATCGTCACGCGCGAGGCACCTGGCGTCCTCAAAGCCCTGTCGGCCACGCACGCCGGGTCGTCACCGTACACAATCGCTCTATGCGCCAATCTGGACCACCCGGGCGTCTCGAACGATGGGCTGGCCGGAGTCGTGGTCGGCGTCGAGGTACTCCGGCGCCTCTCCGGCCGGCAGACGACGTTCACGTACGAGCTCTTGCTGGCGCCCGGCATCATCGGGACCGAGTACTACCTCGGCGCTCTTGCCGAAAAGCGGAGGCGCCAGATCCTGGAGTGCGTGTGCCTCTGGATGCTGGGCTCGGAGACGGGGCTCGCGCTGCAAGAGTCACGCGGCGCGGGCTCGAACATCGAGCACGCCCTGGTCCGAGCCATGGACGCGCGCGGCGTCCCCTGCCGGCGCGGCGCGTTCGAGACGATCATGATCAACGACGAGTACCTCTGGGAGGCCTACGGCATCCCCACCTGTTCCCTGTCCCGCTTCCCCTATCCCGAGTACCATTCGTCGCGCGACAACGTCTCGATCATGAGCGAGGACCGTCTCGAGGAGGCGGTGACGATCGTCCTGGACGCGATCGACGAACTGGAACAGACCCCGCTCGTCGAGAAGCGCTTCCAGGGGACGGTCTGTCTGTCCAATCCGCGCTACGACCTGTACGTCGACCCGGGGCAGGTCTCGTTCGGCGAGGAGATAGGCGAGGAACGGCGGCGCCTGCGCATGCTCCAGGACTACCTCCCTGCGCTGCACGGCGCCGTCACGGTGCGCAGTCTCGCCGAGAGGTTCGCGCTGCGGGATACCGTAGTGCTCGAGTACCTCCGCGCTTGGGAGCGCGGCGGCCTCTTGAAGCTGTGGCCCTGACGTGAAGGTCCTCTTCGTCAACGACTCGACGACGTACGCCAACTGGGGAGGGCGCGGCGCGAGCATCGCCTTGAGGGCGATGATCGCCGAGTACGGCGGCACTATCGTGAAGACCCTCTTCATCGACGACCTCGTCGACCGGCCGCTCGGGCAGACGGCGGCGCCTCCGGCTCCTCCCCCTCGCCGTGGTCATGCGCTGAAGGACCGGGTGAAGCCCTTCGTGCCGCCGGCGCTCCTCGACGCCCGACGGAGCCTCCGGTCACGCAGCCGCGCACCTGCGACCGTCGACCCCATCCCGGCACGCTGGAGCGACTATCACCGTTCCATGTCGGTGGTGCTGGGCGCTGAGAACCCCTGGGCTCAGCTTCTGCCTGCGTTCGCCGAGATCGACGTCGCGGTCATCTTCGGAGATGGCGACATCTACGGCAATCACGCCCTGCCCCGGATGCTGCTCTTCCTGAGCTTCCTCCTCAAGACCCACTTCCAGAAGCCGGTCATCATGGTCGCCCACTCGGCCGACTTCAGCCATCCCGAACTGCTGGAGGTCGCCGAACACGTGTACCCGCTGCTCGACGACGTGGTCTTCCGGGACGAGGTCTCCGAGGAGCGCTGCCGCGCGTTCTGCCAGGGCAGGTTCGCAGCCGACAGCGCGTTCTGGTTCGCGCCGGCAGCGCGAGAGACCTGGCTCCCGGTCGCCCGCCGACCCACGTATTTCGACGTCTGGCCGGACAGAGCGTCGTTCGACCCGAGCGAGCCCTACGTGTGCGTGGGAGGCTCGTCGCTGTTCGACACCGCCGACGCGCAGGGCGTCGCCGGCGGGTACGCGCGGCTGCTCCGGCACCTGCGGTCAGTGTATTCCGGGCAACTGGTGCTGACGGCCTCATGCGTCGTCGACCAGCCGATCTTCCATGCGCTCGCCCGAAGGCTGGACCTGCCTCTCGTGCCCGTGGCGACGCCGGTGCAGCAGGCGGCGGACATCCTCGGCCACGCCGACGCCTACATCGGCGGGCGCTTCCATCCGAGCGTCTTCGCCCTGCGCGGCGGGGCACCCGTCATCGCCTTGTCGGCCAAGTCCTTCAAGATGGAGGCGCTGACCAGCATGGCGGGACTGCCGACGGTCGCGTTCGACTCGTTGGACCTTGCTCCGGAGGCAGAAGGCATCGGACTGCAGCTATCGTCCTACCTGGACGAGGGCGAGGAGCTGAGGAACCGGCTGTCCTCGTGGGCCGAGGAGATGGCAGAGAGCAGCTGGGGCAACGTCTCCTTCCTCAAGCGGATGCAGGAGGATGCAAGCTAGATCGTCCGCCCCCCCGCAGGTCCCTCCAGCTTCGCTGCGCCCCCTCGCCATCGGCCGAGTCTCGCACCTCGAACCTACGGATCATCCGACGAGGAATGTGTGGCGCAGGGCTTAGGTGACAGCAGCCTCGTACGTTCTCAGGATGCCTGCATCGAATGGCACCGAGGGTTCGTATCCAAGTCGCGCCCTGGCGCGATCGATGTTCGCGAAGGAATGCTTGACGTCACCCGGCCGAGCCGCGCCGAATCGCAACTCAAGCGGCCGGCCGGTGGCCTTCTCGACCGCAGCGATCAGATCCAGGACCGAGTAGGACGCTCCACACCCGATGTTGAGCACCGAGCCGCTGGCCTGTAGCGCGTCGGCCGCAAGCAGAGAGGCGTCCACGACATTCGCGACATAGGTGAAGTCGCGCGTCTGCGTGCCGTCGCCGCACACCGTGACCGGGCTCCCTTCACTCCCCAGGCGGAGGAAGAGAGCCACCACGCCGCTGTACTGCGAGTTGGGATCCTGACGCGGTCCGAAGACGTTGAAGTAGCGCAGCGCAACCGTCTCAAGGCCATAGACGGCATTGAAGGCCATGGCGTACTGCTCGGCCGCGAGCTTGGAGACGCCGTAGGGAGATATGGGGTGAGGAATCAGCTCTTCGTGCTTGGGCAGGAAGTCATTGGCGCCGTAGACGGAGGACGACGACGCGACCACGACGCGGCGCACCTCCCGGTCACGCGCCGCCAGAAGCACGTTCAGCGTCCCGGTGATGTTCACCTCGGTGGTCGTGAGCGGATCTTGCACGGAGCGCGGCACCGACGGCAGGGCCGCGAGGTGGATGACCACGTCGACGCCCTTGACGGCCGTGTTGGCTCGCTCGTAGCTTCGAACATCGCCCTCGACCAAGTCGATGTCCTGTGCGAAATGGGCGATGTTCTGCCGGCGACCGGTCGAGAAGTTGTCCAGCACCTTGACGGCGTGGCCGCGGGACAGCAGTTCGTCCACAATATGCGAACCGATGAATCCCCCACCGCCGGTGACCAAGTACGTCTCCGTCACACCTCACCCCCACATGCCGTACAGGCCTGCCGCGCTGCACTGTGCAGCGATTATACGCGGTGAACACCTCGCTTGGCGGCCTGGCACCTACGGCGGTCCCGACCCTGACCGCGAGACGACGACTCCTGAGTACAGCGCGACCTTTCCCCGATGTATGGGATGTGTGAACATGCACTCACGAGCAGCATTTCGCGCGACTTGACGCGATGGGTCAACGGGGGAGACTGCATGGCGCGGACAGCGCTCATCACAGGCATCACCGGCCAGGACGGCGCCTACCTGGCCGAGCTCCTGCTGGACAAGGGCTACGTCGTCCACGGCATCAAGCGCCGCGCC
Source organism: uncultured Thermoleophilia bacterium (assembly GCA_903912585.1). Taxonomy (GTDB): domain Bacteria; phylum Actinomycetota; class Thermoleophilia; order UBA2241; family UBA2241; genus CAIXSE01. Next base: position 6,096 of record CAIWHY010000514.1, read on the forward strand.
AGCCTCTTCAACACGGACCGCGTCGACCACCTCTACGACGATCCGCACGCCGCCGGCGTGCGCTTCTTCATGCACTACGGTGACATGACGGACGCGACCAACCTCATCCGCATCATCCAGGAGACTCAGCCCCAGGAGATCTACAACCTCGCCGCGCAGAGCCACGTGCAAGTCTCGTTCGAGACGCCCGAGTACACCGCCAACTCCGACGCCCTCGGGACGTTGCGCCTGCTCGAGGCGATGCGCATCCTGGGCCTCAAGGACACCTGCCGGTTCTACCAGGCTTCCACCAGCGAGATGTTCGGCAAGGTGCAGGAGACCCCGCAGCGCGAGAGCACGCCGTTCTACCCGCGCAGCCCGTACGGCGCCGCCAAGGTGTACGGCTACTGGATCACCGTGAACTACCGCGAGGCCTACGGGCTGCACGCCTCCAACGGCATCCTCTTCAACCACGAGAGCCCCATCCGCGGCGAGACCTTCGTGACGCGCAAGATCACGCGCGCCGTGGCGCGCATCGCGCTCGGCCTGCAGTCGGAGCTCTACCTCGGCAACCTCGACTCCCTGCGCGACTGGGGCCACGCCAAGGACTTCGTGCGCGCCATGCACCTGATGCTGCAGCAGGACGAGCCGGACGACTACGTCGTCGCCACCGGCGAGCAGCACTCGGTGCGCGAGTTCACGCAGCTCGCCTTCGCAGAGGCGGGCGTGAAGTTGCGCTTCGAGGGGGCCGCGGCGGACGAGGTCGGCGTGGTCGACTCCGGCGACGCCGGCAAGGCCAATGTGCAGCCGGGTGCGGGCGTCGTCAGGGTCGACCCGCGCTACTACCGGCCCACTGAAGTCTCCACTCTGCTCGGCGATGCCACCAAGGCGCGGGAGCGCCTGGGCTGGTCGCCGGCCCACAGCTTCCGCGAGCTCGTCAGCGAGATGGTGTGCGAGGACCTCAGCCAGGCCCAGCGAATAGACGTGCTGCGCGCCGGAGGCTTCGCCGTCCAGGAGCCTCAGGAGTAGATCAGTACGCCCCGCGCTTGTTGAGCACGGCGGGCAGCGTCTGCAGCATCAGCTTGATGTCCCAGCTCAGGCTCCAGCTCGTGACGTACATGTAGTCGAGCTTGACCATCTCGTCGAACGGGATGTCGCTGCGCCCGAGCACCTGCCAGAGCCCGGTGATGCCGGGCGTGATGCCGAGGCGCTTCTGGGTCCAGCCGCGGCACTGCTTGGCCTCTTCGACCCAGAGCGGGCGCGGCCCGACGAGGCTCATGTCCCCGGCGAGGACGTTGAGGATCTGCGGCAGCTCGTCGAGGCTCCAGCGGCGCAGCCAGCCGCCACTCCGGGTCATGCGCGGGTCTGCGTGGATCTTGAACATCGGCCCCGAGTACTCGTTCTGGTCGGCGAGTACCTCGCGATACTCGTCGGCGTGCTCGTGCATCGAGCGGAACTTGTAGATCCGGAACGTGCGGCCACCGCGGCCCATGCGCTCCTGGCGGTAGAACACCGGACCGCGCGAGTCCAGTTTGACGATGAGGCCCAGCACGAGCATGGCCGGCAGCATCAGCAGGAAGAGCGCGCTCCCGACGACGAGGTCGAAGACGCGCTTGACCGTCATGTCGACCCGGCTGAGCTCTGCGTGCCCGATGTCGAGCAGCGGGATGCCTTCCACGTCATCGACGAGCGCCCGCGAGCTCACGACCTCGAACAGGCGCGGCACGATGTTCACGCGCACGTCCGTGTCGGCGCAGGCACGCACGACGCGCAGGAAGTCGTTGTGGCGCGCCCGCGAGAAGGCGACGACGACGCGGTCGATCTGCTGGCGCGCGACGATGTCCTTGAGGTCGTCGAGCGCGCCCAGGATGCGCGCCGGCGGGCCCCCGTCGCCGTTGGCCAGCGGCTCGCCGTCGTCGAGGAAGCCGACCAGCTTGACTCTGTACTCGGGGTGCTTGAGGAACTTGGCGGCGACGCTGTGGCCGACCTGGCCGGCGCCGATGATGAGCACACGCTCGTCGAACTTCGCGCGCGACCAGACGGTGACGCGCGTCACCCAGCGTGCCAAGGGGCAGAGCAAGACGGCGAAGGCCCAGAAGGCGATGAGGTAGGCGACCGGCGCGTGCGCGCCGTAGACGGCCACGGCGACGATGAGCACCAGCCAGCTTGCGGACGTCAGTGCCGTGAGGCCGCTGAGCGTGTCGGTGAGGTTCATGCCGCCGATGCTGCGCCCGGCCTCCCGGTAGAGGCCGAACGCCCAGAGAGCCGCGAGCCAGTAAGGGGTGAAGAGCAGGAACAACGTGACGCCGCCGCGCGGGTCGGCGTCGAAGGCCGCGAAGAGCCGGTGGACGAGCGGGGCGTTCGACATGGCGTCGCCGATCCAGCCGGCGAGCATCGCGGCCGCCACCAGCGCGACGGCATCCGCCGTGATCGTCGTCACGACGCGCAGGTAGCCGGGGTGACGTTCGCGCACCCGCTCGTCGCCGGCCTCCAGGAGGCCGAGCTCGGTGAACCCCGTGCGGTCGTCTTTGAACGTGCCAGTACTCACGTCTACAGCATCGACAACACGGGCCTCAGACCTGAGCGTGTACTCCTCTTTCTTGGTGCCCGCCAAGACCGCCCCATCCGCTCGGTGCCCCGGGAGTCCGCACCCGGGGGGCGACTCTACGCCCTATTGTGCCCCTCGTCCTACCCACAGGAGACCCGTCCTAGTGCAGGAGCGCCGTCAGGGCAGGCGACGGAGCCAGATCTACAGCACGACCTCCAGCGCCTCGATCGCCGTCGCCCGGCCACCTTCCGTGCTGATGAGCGCGGCGTCCAGCCTCACGGGGCCGTCGCCCACCTCAAACTGCTGCGGCAGTTCGGTGAGGAAGCGCTGCAGGATGATGTCGGTGCGCACGCCGATGACGGAGTCCAGCGGCCCGGTCATGCCGACGTCGGTCATGTAGGCGGTGCCGCCGCGCAGCACGCGCGCGTCGGAGGTCTGCACATGCGTGTGCGTGCCCAGCACGGCGGTGACGCGGCCGTCGAGGTAGTGGCCCATGGCGACCTTCTCGCTGGTCGCCTCGGCGTGCAGATCGACGACGATGGTCTCCGCCAGACCGGCAGCCTCCTCCACGAGCCGGTCGACGATGCGGAAGGGCGAAAGCCCGGTGCCGAGAAAGAGCTGGCCGGCGAGGTTGATGACCGCGACCTCGGTGCCGTCCGCGGCCGGCCGCACTGTCAGGCCGCGGCCGGGAGCGCCCTCGGGGAAGTTCGCCGGCCGCACGATGCGGTCGTCCGTTGCCAGGAATGAATACACTTCCTTCTGACGCCAGACGTGGTTGCCGGTCGTGAGCACGTCGACGCCGCCACCCAGCAGGCGGAGGGCGAGCTTGGAGGTGATGCCGGCGCCGTTGGCGACGTTCTCGCCGTTGGCGATCACGAAGTCGACGGCGCGCTCCGCGCGAAAGCCGGGCAGCCACGTGAGGAGTGCGTCGCGGCCGGGCTGGCCGAACACGTCACCGACGAAAAGGATCTTCATGGGCCCAGTCTACCCGACGGCGCTCCGGGCCCGACTGCGGGGGTCGCGGGGGTCAGCCGCCGAGCAGCCGCACGGCGCCCTCGGCGGCCCGCAGCAGCAGGTCCGGGAAGAGGCCCACGACGATCACGCCGAGGCCGAGCACGACGACCGCGGCCTGGACGCCGAGCTGCGAACTCTCCGGCTCGGCCTCCACGACCTGCTCCTCGGGCGCTTCGCGGAAGTACATGTACCAGACGATGCGCAGGTAGTAGTACGCCGACACGGCGCTCATGATGACGGCGACGATCGCCAGCCACGTGAGCCTGGCCTGCACGACGGTCGTGAACAGGTAGAACTTGCCCCAGAAGCCGGCGGTCGGCGGGATGCCGGTGAGCGAGACCATGAAGAGCGCCATCAGCCCGGCCGCCCACGGCATCGTGCGCCCGAGCCCGGCCATCTCCCCCAGCGTGTAGCCGTACTTGCGCCGGGCGCGGATCCAGATGAGCACGCCGAAGGCGCCGAGGTTCATGAGCGCGTAGGTCGCGAGGTAGAAGAGGATGGCGCCGATGCCGAGGGTGTTCCCGGCTTTGCCCGCGGCGATGAGGCCGAGCGTCAGGTAGCCCGCATGCGCGATGCTGGAGTAGGCGAGCATGCGCTTGAGGTTGCGCTGCGGCAGGGCGAGCACGTTGCCGACGGTCATCGTGACGACGGCGAGGATGATCATCGCGTCCACCCAGGTCTGCCACTGCAGGTGGCCGGCGACGACGAAGAACTTGGCGAAGGCGATGAAGGCGGCGGCCTTGACGCCCACCGACATGAAGGCGGTGACCGGCGTGGGGGCGCCCTCGTAGACGTCCGGCGCCC
>CAIWHY010000515.1 GCA_903912585.1 uncultured Thermoleophilia bacterium
CGGCGACAGGCGTGCAGGCGGGCCGCGCCACGCTTGCCGCGGCGCACGGCGCGACGCGCCGGTTCGGCCGCTTCACGGCAGTCGCCAGCGTCGACCTCGCCGTGGACGCCGGCGAAGTGGTAGGCCTGCTGGGCGCCAACGGCGCCGGCAAGACGACCCTCATCCGTATGCTGCTCGGCCTCGTGCGCCCGAGCGCCGGCGCCGTGGAGCTGTTCGGCGCGGCGCCGTCGCGGGCCACGCGCGCCCGGCTCGGCTACGTCCCTCAGGGCCTCGGCCTCTGGGAGGACCTCACTGTGGCCGAGAACCTCGCCTTCTCGGCGAGCGCTTTCGGCCGTCGGCCGCCGGCGCTCGAACCGGACCTGGCCGCGGTGAGCGACACCCTCGTCCGCGACCTGCCGCTCGGGCTGCGCCGCCGTCTCGCCTTCGCGGCCGCGCTCGCCCACGAGCCGGGCCTGCTCGTCCTCGACGAACCCACGTCGGGCGTCGACCCGCGCGCCCGGACGCGGCTCTGGGAGACCGTGCACGAGGCGGCCGGCGGCGGTGCCGGCGTGCTGGTCACGACGCACCACCTCGAAGAGGCGCAGGAGTGCGACCGCCTCGTCATGCTGTCGGCGGGCCGGGTCGTGGCCGAGGGTCCGTTGGCCGCTATCGTCGGCGGCCGCGTGACCGTCGCCGTGACGACGCCCGACTGGGCCGCCGCCTACACGGCGCTCGCGAGCGCCGGCCTGCCGGCGGCCCTCGTCGGCCGCGACCTGCGCGTGCCCGGGAGCGACCTGCCACGGGTCGAGGCCGTCCTCCAGGCAGCCCGCCTCGAGGCCAGACTGCGCTCCGTCCCCGCCACCTTCGAAGAGACCTTCGTCGCCCTCGCTCGTGAGGGAGAGACAAGACAGACCGCCGACACCAGCGAAAGGACCTCCACGTGACCGACTCCGCCACCCCCGCCGCATCCGGCAGCGCGCCGGCCGGCGCCCCGACCGGCCAAAGCGGCCCGCCGCCGGGCGCCGGCGACCTCGATCAGGGCCACCCGCGCAAGTGGTGGATCCTCGTCGCCGTCTCGATCGGCATGTTCATGGGCCTGCTCGACGTGACCATCGTCAACATCGCGATGCCGGCGATCATCTCCGACCTGCACACCACTGTGACGCACGCCTCCTGGGTGCTCAACGCCTACAGCCTCGTGCTGGCCGTGTTCTTCCTCTCTATGGGCCGCATCGCCGACCGCTACGGCCAGAAGCGCGTGTTCCTCTTCGGGCTCGCTACCTTCACCGTGTTCTCGCTGCTCTGCGGCTTCGCGCCCAACATCGACTGGCTGATCGTCTTCCGTGCCGGCCAGGGCCTGGGCGGCGCCGCGCTGCTGACCATCTCGCTGCCCATCATCCTGGGCGCCTTCCCGCCCCGCCAGCAGGGCATGGCGGTGGGCCTCTGGGGGGCGCTGGGCACCGCCGCCGCGGCCGTCGGCCCCACTCTGGGCGGCGTGCTAGTCACCTACGGCCACTGGTCCTGGATCTTCTTCGTCAATGTCCCGATCGGTGTGTTCGCCATCGTCGTCTGCGCACGCGTCGTCCCTCGGGGCACCAAGAAGGAACGCGTCGAGGGCGGCATCGACATCCCCGGCATGCTCATCTCGGGAGTCGGCCTGTTCGCCCTCACGCTGGCGCTGGTGGAGGGCGGCTCGTGGGGCTGGACGTCCGCCGCGATCGTGGCGTTGCTCGTCCTGGCAGCGCTCAGCTTCCCGCTGTTCATGTGGTGGGAGATGCACACGGCGTCGCCGATGTTCCCGGTGAACCTGCTGCGCATCCGCTCATTCACCGCCGCCAACTCGGCCATCCTGTTCATCGGGCTGGCGATGGGCGGGACGTTCCTGATGGTCGTCCTCTTCATGGTCTCGGTGCTCGGCTACTCCGAGTTGCGCGCCGCCGTGGCACTGACGGCGATGCCGCTGATCGCCCTGATCATCGCGCCCAACTCCGGGCGCCTCAACGACCGCATCGGACCACGGCTGCCGGCGGCGGCCGGGGCCGCGTTCTTCGGCGTCGGCCTCATCCTGCTGGCCCAGCTCGGCGGCAACACCTCGCTGTGGGACGTCATGTGGCGGGTAGCCCTGCTGGGAGTCGGCATGGGCCTGGCGATGCCGACGCTGTCGGCGGCCTCCATGGCCTCGCTGCCGCGCCAGGTCCGCGGCGTGGGCTCGGGCTCGCTGAACACCATGCGCCAGATCGGCTTCACCGTCGGCGTGGCCCTGCTGGTCGCGATCTTCACGCACACGGTGGCGCTGAACGCCCAGCACGCTACCAAGCAGGCCGTGGGCTACGTCGCCGTGCAGCCGCAGCTCAGCGCGGCCGAGAAGGGCGCCTACTCGGCGGCCATCCTCAAGAACGCCATGGCGGCCAAGAGCAGCGGCGGCGCGGCAACGCTCACGACCCAGCCGCTCGCCGGCGCCCCCAAGCCCCCGGCCGGGACGCAGGCGGCGCTGCAGTACCACAAGGTCAATGCCGGAGCCGCGGCGATCTACAAGAACGACATCGCCAAATCGTTCAGCTGGCCCTTCTACGCGGCGGCGCTGGCGGCGCTGCTCGCCATCATCCCCGCGCTGTTCACCGGCCGTAGGCTCGGCGAGCACATGGGCCACGAGGAGATGTCGCGCGATGAACGGCTCAGGGCTGCCGGCGAAGCCGAGGCGGCGGACGCCGGCGTGCCGCTGACCGCGGAATGAGCGCCGAGCCTCAGGCGGCCACTGCCGCCGGCCGCCGCGGCGGCGGCCGCCCCGCGCATCGCGCCGGCGAGCGCAGCACGCGCGACGAGATCCTCGCCGCGGCGCGCGACTGCTTCGGGGAGCGCGGCTACGACCGCGCCACGATCCGCGACATCGCCGCGCGGGCGCGCGTGGACCCGGCCCTCGTGCTGCACTACTTCGGGTCAAAGGAGCAGCTCTTCGCGGCCGCCCTCGAGATCCCGCTCGATCCGGCCGCCATCATCAGACGGGTGATGGCGCACGATCGCGGCGAGATGGGGACGTCGCTCGTGCGCGCCTTTCTCGAGGCCTGGGAGCCCGAGGAGACGCGCAGCCCGCTCCTCGCCATGGTGCGCTCGGCGATGACCAACGAGACGGCCCTGGAGCTCGTGCGCGAGTTCCTCGGTCGCCGCATCTTCACGCCGCTCACGGCCGCGCTCGGCGTGGCCGACGCCGACCTGCGCGCCACTCTGATCGGGTCGCAGCTCATCGGCCTGGCGATGGTGCGCTACATCGCCCGCATCGAGCCGCTGGCCTCGGCCCCCGTCGAGAAGATCGTCGCGGCGGCCGCACCGACGGTCCAGCGCTACCTTACCGGCGACCTGGGCGGCGGC
>CAIWHY010000516.1 GCA_903912585.1 uncultured Thermoleophilia bacterium
CTCGGGGATCGCCGCCGCGACGGCTTCGCGCGTCGTCGTGACGCCGGTCTCGCTGAGCGCGCCGGTGAGGTCGCCGGTGTCCGAGCGCACGCCGAACTGAACGGTGCACTCGTACTCCTTGGGGAGGTCGACGAAGAAGCGCGCCAGTTTGGTCGCCCGGCCGACCAGCACCACGAGCAGGCCGGTCGCGAACGGGTCGAGCGTGCCGGCGTGGCCGACCTTCTTGACCGCCGGCCGCAGCTGGCGGCGTATCCTTGCCACCACGTCGTGCGAGGTGAAGCCTTCCGGCTTGTCGATCAGGAGGACTCCGTCGAGAGGCGTCTTGCGAGTTCGGAACTGAGCCACGCCCTCACCTCCTCGGGACTGTCGTCACTGGAGAACCCCGCCGCGAGCCGGTGGCCGCCGCCGCCGCGCAGGGCGGCGATGGCGCTCACGTCGAGCGCGCTGGAGCGGAGGCTGACGCGCACGCGCGCTCCCTTGCTCTGCTCCTTGACGACCGCGGCCGCCTCGACGCCTTCGACGGCGCGCAGGCTCTCCACGATCCCTTCGGCCTCCTCCTCGCCGGCGCCGCAGGCGGCGTAGTCGGCGCGCGCCACGGTGGCCACGAGGGCGCGGCCGCCGGCTGCCGGCTGCGCGCCCTGCACGGCCCGCGCCCAGAGTCGCAGCGCGGCGGCGGAGCGGCGCTCGTAGAGCTCGCCGTAGACGGCGGTGACATCGACTCCCAGCCCGGCGAGCCAGCTCGCGCAGGCGAAGGTGTGCGCGCTCGTGCTGCCGTGATGGAAGTGGCCGGAGTCGAAGGAGATGCCCGCGTACAGGGCGGTCGCGGCAGCGATATCAGGCTCGAGGCCGAGCGCCGCGAACAGGTCGCAGACGATCTCGCAGGTGCTGCTCGCCGTCCCGCGCACCAGGTTCAGCTCGCCGTAGCCCGTGTTGTCGTGATGGTGGTCGATGTTCACGGCCACGCGCGCCGGCGGAGCCGCCAGCGCCAGCCGGGGCGCGGCGCCGCAGTCGAGCGCGTAGACGCGGAGCGCGGCGGGCGGGTCCGTGCGCAGCACGCGCCGCCCGCCGAGCAGCAGCGCCTCGAGCGGCAGGCTCTGGTCCGCAGCGACGTGCAGCGCCGCCTCGACGCGGAGCTGGCCGCATGCGTCCAGCATGCCTGCGGCCGCGCCGAGCGCGTCGGGGTCCGGCTTGTCGTGCACGGCGAGTGCTACCTCGGTCTCGCCGCGCAGCGCGCGGCAGACGGCGTCCAGGTCGGCGGCCACGGCCCTCACTCGGCCTCTTCCTCGCCGTCCACGTGGATCTCTGGCTGCACGGCCCCCAGGACCTCTTCCTCGCGCTTGAGCAGCTTCTCGATGTACAGCGCGTTGTCGAGCGTGTCGTCGTACAGGAACACGAGTTGCGGCGTACGCCTCATGTGCAGCGAGGCGTTGAGCCGCGACTGCAGGAAGCCGCGCGACCTTTCGAGCGCCTTGAGGCTCGCCTCGCGCTCGGCGGCCTTGCCCAGCACGCTCACGAAGACCTTGGCGTGCCGCAGGTCCGCGGAGGTCTCCACGCCGGTCACCGTGACGAAGCCGACGCGAGGGTCTTTGAGGCCCTCCGCGGTGATCACCGAGGAGAGGATCTCCTTGATGCTCTCGTTGATTTTCAGGATTCGATGTCCCACAGCCCGTCCACTGGTTCCGTTTGTTTGAGGAGTACCCGCGAGACTTCGAACTCACGGCTGTGCAGGTAGCGGTCGAGGTCGTCGAGGCGTTCGCGCGCGTTCTCGAGCGACGATGCCGCCAGCACGATGAGGACGCGGGCACGCTGCCACGCGTCCTGCAGTCCGACTTCGCTGAAGGAGGCGCGGAAGCGCGCGTGCACCGCGTCGCGCAGCGACGCGAGAGGCGCGCGCTTCTCCTTCAGTGACCGGCTCTCGGGGAAGTGCAGTTCCGCAAGCAGGACGCCGATGCAGGCGTCAGGCTTCACGCGCGACTTCTCTGGTCTCGTACGCCTCCAGCACGTCGCCTTCTTTGACGTCGTTGAAGCCGTCGAGCAGGATGCCGCACTCGAACCCTTCCGCCACCTCGCGCGAGTCCTCCGCGAACCGCTTGAGGGAGCCCATCTTGCCGTCGTGCACGACGACGTCGTTGCGCAGCACGCGCACCATCGCGTTGCGGGTGATCGTGCCGTGCGTGACCATGCAGCCGGCGATCGTGCCCAGCTTGGAGGCCTTGAAGATCGTCCGCACCTCGGCCTGGCCGAGGACGTGCTCCTCGATGGTCGGCTTGAGCATGCCGACCAGAGCCGCGGTGATGTCTTCCGTGACCTCGTAGATGACGCGATAGGTGCGTACGTCGACGCCCTCGGTCTCGGCGAGCGACGTCGCCGCCGGGCTGGGCCGCACGTTGAAGCCGATGATGATCGCCTCGGAGGCGGCGGCCAGCATGACGTCGTTCTCGTTGATGCCGCCGACGCCCGAGTGGATGACCTGGACCTTGACCTCGGGGTGCTGGATCTTGAGCAGCGCGTCGCTGAGCGCCTCGAGGCTGCCCTGGACGTCCGCCTTGACGACCAGGTTGAGGTCGAGGACCTTGCCCTGGGCGATGCGCGCGAACACGTCGTCGAGCGTCAGCGCGCGCTGCTTGGCGAGCGCCTCGGTGCGCACGCGGTTGGCGCGCCTCTGCGCCAGCGAGCGCGCCGCGCGCTCGTCCTTGACGACGCGCGAGAACTCGCCGGCCACGGGCAGCTCGTCGAAGCCGATGATCTCGACCGGCGTCGACGGCCCGGCGCTCTTGAGCGGCTCGCCGAGGTAGTCGCGCATGGCGCGCACGCGGCCGCTGGCCTCGCCCGCCACGATCGCGTCGCCGACGTGCAGCGTGCCGCGGTTGATCAGGATCGTGGTGACCACGCCGCGTCCCGGGTCGATGCGCGACTCGATCACGAACCCGCTCGCAGGAGCGTCGGCGTTGGCCCTGAGGTCGGCGACCTCGGCCACGAGCAGGAGCATGTCGAGGAAATTGTCGAGGCCGATGCGCTGCTTGGCGCTGGCCTCGACGAAGACGTTGTCGCCGCCCCAGTCCTCGGGGACGACGCCGTGCTCGGCGAGTTGCTGCTTGATGCGCTCGATGTTGGCGTCCGGCTTGTCGATCTTGTTGATGACGATGACGATCGGCACGCCGGCGGCCTTGGCGTGGTCGATGGCCTCCACCGTCTGCGGCATGACGCCGTCGTCGGCGGCCACCACGATGGCGGCGATGTCGGTGACCTTGGCGCCGCGGGCGCGCATAGCCGTGAAGGCGGCGTGACCCGGCGTGTCGATGACGGTGATCGGCTGCTGCTGGTGCTTCACCTGATCGGCGCCGATGTGCTGCGTGATGCCGCCGGCCTCGCCGGCGGCAACGGCCGTGTCGCGGATGGCGTCGAGCAGGCTCGTCTTGCCGTGGTCGACGTGGCCCATCACCGTGATCACCGAGGCGCGCGGCTTGAGGTCCTTGGGGTCGTCCACGGCTTCGAGCTCGAGCTCGGCCTCCTCGTCCGCGGCGCGCGTGATCTCGACTTCGCGCGAGAAGTCGCCGGCGAGCACCTCGATGGCCTCGTCGCTGAGCGTCTGCGTGATGGTCACCATCTCGCCGTAGCCCATGAGCGTCTTGATGATCTCCGGCGTGGGGACGCCCATCAGCTGCGAGATGTCCTTGACCGTGGAGCCCGAAGGGATCTTGACGAGGCCCGTCGGCACGACCGGCGCCGCCTGCTCCTCGCGCTCCTGGCGGCCGCCGCGACCGCGGCGCCTGTCGCGACCGCCCTGCGGGCCGCCGCCGCGCCGCGAGGCGCCGGCGTCGATGATCACGCGGCGCTTCTTGCCGCCCGCCGGTCCGCCGGCGCGTCGCCGCACCGCACCGCCGGGGGTAGCCGCGTACGCCTTCTCGATGGCCTCGTCGTCGACGCTGACTTCTCCGTCAACGACCTCGATGCCGGCCTTCTTGAGGTGGGCGAGCACGTCGTCGACGCTGGTCCCACGTTTCGTTGCGATATCGGATACCTTGCGTTTCGCCGCCATTCACCTCACCGCCTTTCGTCGCTCGTGCGCCGCGTCACTGCGGGGCGCACGGTAGGGTCGATGGTCACTGGGGCGCGGAACGCGCGCCCAAAGGCGCGCTTCTTCTCCGCAGTCTCCAGACACTCCACTGCCGGGCACACGTAGGCACTGCGTCCGCGCGCGCCGGCGCCGGCCGGCACGACGCGTCCCGCTTCGAGGGTGAAGCGCACGAGCTCGGCCTGGGCACGCTTGCGCCGGCAGCCCACGCAGGTGCGTTCGGGCGCCGCCACCGGCGTCACTCGCCGCCCTGCTCCGCGTCGCCGGCGTCCGGCGCCGCGGGGGCCTCGGCGTCTGCCGCGACCTCAGGCATAACGGCGGCCTTCGCGGCCGCTTCCGGCGCCACGTAGTCCGCGTGGATGCTGCAGTAGCGCGAGCCCGGCTCCGCCTGGTTGGGGCAGCGCTTGCCGGTGCGCATCACGGCCATGCACTGGCCGTCCACGCCCTCGTCGTCGCCGAACTCCATGTTGTCCTCGGCTTCGGCCATCTGCTGCTGGCTCTTGATGTCGATGCGCCAGCCGGTGAGCTTGCTCGCGAGGCGCGCGTTCTGGCCTTCCTTGCCGATCGCCAGCGAGAGCTGGTCGTCCGGCACGATGATCGTCGCGTTGCGCTCCTCGTCGTCGACGATGACTTCGCGCACGCGGGCCGGCGAGAGCGCCTTGGCGACGAAGCGCGCCGCGTCCTCGTTGTACGGGATGATGTCGATGCGCTCGCCGCGGAGCTCGCTCACGACCATGCGCACGCGCGAGCCGCGCGGCCCGACGCAGGCGCCGACCGGGTCGACCCCGTCCGCGTTGGAGATGACGGCGATCTTGCAGCGGCCGGGCACGGGCTTGCCGTCCCTGCCGCGATAGCCGGTCTCGCGCGCCACCTGCTTGATCTCCACGAGGCCGTCGGCGATCTCCGGGACCTCGAGCTCGAACAGCTTGCGCACGAGGTCCTCGCTGCGCCGCGAGAGCTTGACCTGCGGGCCCTTGGCGGACTCCTCGACGCGCACGATCACGGCCTTGATGCGGGCGCCGTGATCGTAGTGCTCGGTCTCGATCTGCTCGCCGCGCGGCAGTTCCGCCTCGACGCGGCCCAGCTCGACCAGCGTGTTGTGACGCGGGTCGCTCTGCTGCACGATGCCGGTGACGAGCTCGCCGACACGGTCCACGTACTCCTCGTACATGAGGTCGCGCTCCGCCTCGCGGATGCGCTGCAGGATGACCTGCTTGGCGGTCTGCGCGGCGATGCGGCCGAAGTCGTCGGGCGTGACCTCGATGCGCTCGACCTCGCTCATGTCGACCCCGCTCAGGTCGAGGCCGATCTCCTCGCCGGTCTCTTCGTCGTGTACCTTGAGCGCCTCGACGTCGATGTGGTCCGGGAAGATCAGCTCGTAGACCCGCATGTCGCCGGTCTCGGTGTCGACCTCCACCTTGGCGTGCTCCACGGCGTTGGGAGTCTTGTTGTAGGCGGAGAGCAGCGCGTCTTCGAGCGCGACCACGAGGGCCTCGAAAGCGATGCCCTTCTCCTTCTCAATCTGCCGCAGAGCCTCGATGATGTCTCTACTCACGTCGGCCTCCGTCCTTGTCAAAGTTGTAGACCACGTGCGCCTTGGCGATGTCCGGCAGCGGCAGCGTCGCGCTGCCGTCACCCAGGTCGAGCGTCACGGAATCCTCGTCGGCCGCGACCAGAACGCCGCGGAAGTTGCTGCGCCCGTCGCGCGGCGACGCCAGCTTGACGGCGACCTCGCGTCCGAGCGCCGCGGCGAAATGCGCGGGCTTGCGCAGTCTGCGATCGAGGCCCGGAGAGGACACCTCGAGGCTGTAGCGGGCGCGGACATCGTCCAGCGCAGCGCTCACGGCCCCGCACAGCTCGAGATCCACTCCTCCGGGACGGTCGATGAACAGCGTCAGCGTCCCGCCCGACCCGCCGCGCACTTCCAGGTCGACGAGCTCGACCTCGGGGAAGCGTTCGGCCAGAGTGGCCTCGATCATCCTCTCCAGTTCCTCCCTGCTCTCACTCATAAACGACCCCTGACAAGACAAAAGTCGGTGACCCACCGACTTTTCGCGCAAGAGTCCGCCTCGTGGTGTGTTTCCAGCCGGAGAAGTATAGCACCCGGCTTGTTCGCGGTACAAGGAAGGTCGCCGTGGCTTCCTCAACCGCGCCCGGAATCTGCCGATACTCATTGGGACACGCACCGTCCCGAGAGGCAGGCCATGGGAGAGTACACGACCTTCGAGTGCCGTGAGTGCGGCTACACCGCCGACCGCATCCGCTGGGGCGTCGGCGTGCACGACCCGCGACAGCGCTTCATGCCCGCCTACTGCGTGGAGTGCGGGACCATCGTCGAAGTCGACATGACCGGCGCGGACATCCACGTGGACGAGTTCCGCTGCGTGGTCTGCGGCGTCGAACTCGTCTTCCTGGAGAAGGCGGCCTCGTACACCTGCCCCAAGTGCAAGGCGCACGACATGCTCATGCACCAGGGCGAGTACTGGTGAGCCCTACTTCTGGATGACGACCGGGCTCCCGGTGGGCACGAGCTGGCTCACCTGGAGGATGTCCTTGTTGTGCATGCGCACGCAGCCGTGACTGATCGCCTTGCCGATGAGCGCGTCCTCGTTGGTGCCGTGGATGCCGACGGGCCCGCCGCCCGGGAATCCTGAGACCGCGTGCTGGTAGGCGCTCGTCCCCAGCTGCAGGACGCCGTAGGCGCCGGACGGCGACGGTGGCCGCAACTTCTGCGTGACGAAGAAGAACCCCGTGGGCGTGGTACGGCCCGGGGCCCCGACGGCGACCGGGAAGCTCGCCACCACTCCGCCGCGCCGGTAGACCGTCAGGCGCCGCTGCGAAAGGTCGATGAGGATCTTCGACGTCGTCGGGTACAGCGCCAGCGGGCCGTCCGGCACCCATCCCTGCGTCCCGTTGGGGCGCATGTCGAGCCACACCTTGCGCCACGTCTGGCCGCCGATGTCCCTGGTCTGGTCGACGAGGACGACCGTGGGATACCCGACGGAGTTGAAGCCGGGCATCTGCGCGAGCACCTTGCCGGAGCGGCTCGGCATCTTGTAGGCGGTGAAGGGCCGCGTGGCGACGCCGACCATCCAGCGCTCCTGCTGCGCGGGGTCGGCGGGCGTGGTGGGCACGGCGCTCGGCGTCGGGACCGGGGCGAGCGACTGGCCGCCACCGCCTCCGGCGGCGCGGGCGCGGACCACCGCGAAGCCGCCGAGGGCCGCGCAGAGGACGACCGCCAGGCCGGCGCAGAAGAGCAGGATGTCGCGTACGCGGGGATCCATCACCTCAAGAGAATAGAGCAGGCTCGCGGGCGTGTACACTTGCGTTGCACTGCACCGCCAGCGTACGGAAGGAGTAGCGGGTGATCGCGATCATCGTCATCATCGTCATCCTGGTCGTCCTCGCGGCCGTCTTCGCGGGGATGTACAACAGCCTCGTCGGCCGCCGCAACCAGGTGGACAACGCCTGGAGCCAGATCGACGTCCAGCTCAAGCGCCGCCACGACCTCATTCCCAATCTCGTGCAGGTGGTAAAGGACGCCATGGGCTACGAGCAGGAAACGCTCACCAAGGTGGTCGCCGCGCGCAACGCCGCGATCGCGGCCAGCGGCCCGGTCCAGGCGGGACCGGCCGAAGCGGCCCTTACCCAGGCTACGCGCGGGCTGCTCGGCCTGGTCGAGAGCTATCCGCAGCTCAAGGCCAACGACAATGTGAAGCAGCTCCAGGAGGAGCTGACCTCGACCGAGAACAAGATCGCCTTCGCCCGGCAGTATTACAACGACTCGGTGAACAACTATAATACCCGCCGCCAGACCTTCCCCGCGGTGCTGGCCGCGGCCTCGCTGGGTTTCGGACCGATCGATCTGTTCAACATGCCCGAGACCGAGCGCGAGGTTCCCAAAGTCGCACTGAGATGAGCGGCGCCACCGACTTCGCCGCGGCCCAGCGGGCGAACCGGCACAATACCTTCCTGCTGCTGCTGGCGCTGACGGCGATCGCCGCGCTCCTGGGTTATCTGATCGGCTGGGTGCTGGAAGGAACGGCAACCGATTCCGTGCCCGCCTGGAGCGCGGCCGGACTGGTCGCGGCGGCGCTGATGGCCGGCGCGAGCCTGTGCTGGAGCGCCGTGTCGCTAGCCTTCGGCGACCGGATCGTGCTCACCATGTC
>CAIWHY010000517.1 GCA_903912585.1 uncultured Thermoleophilia bacterium
GTGCCTCGCCTCGTCACTCCGGGCGCGTCGCCCCTCACGCCCACGTCTCGTCACCCGCTCGCGCCCCGCACGGGGGCGCCGGCGCTCATCACCTCGACGGCGGCGCCCCACCCGCGACGAGCTGCTTGCCCCAGGGCTCGCAGAAAGATTCCAGCTCGTAGCCGCGGGCGCTGAAGAAGGCGCGCGAGGCCGCGTTGTCGTTCATGATCTGCAGCTTAGCCTTGAGCGCGCCGAGCCGGCGGAAGCGAGCTTCGAGCTCGTCCATCAGCCGGCCGGCGATGCCCTGCCGCTGCCGCTCGGGCAGCACCGCCAAGTGGTACACGTAGGCGCGGCGGCCGTCCCAGCCCCCCATCACGGTGCCGACGACCACGCCGAGTGAGTCGCGCGCGACCAGGAACAGCTCGGGGTCGCGCGCCAGCTTGAGCAGCGTCTGCTCGGGGCCGTCCGAGGGGCGCATCCACAGGCCCGAGCGCTGCCAGAGCACGTGGACGACGGGGAAGTCGTCCATCGCGAACGGCTCGATGGTCACGCCGATCCGCCCGCTCACGCCGTTCCTCCCGCTCCGATACAGGCCGACGGCGATTGTATCGCAGCCTGCGGCGGGGCGGCGGCGCGCGCGGGGTACAATCGAGCCCAGTCCACGTCCGAGGGGGAACATGGCCGGCACGACCGAAGAGCGCATCCAAGCAACCGCCCGCGCGATCCTTGGCGCCGCCCGCGAGGACAAGCCGTCCCGCCTGTCGCGCGAGCGCCTCCAGGGCGAGATGATGGAGTGGGCGATGGCGGACGAGCGCCTCAAGGTCGAGATGCTGCGCTTCGTCGACGTCTTCCCCGCGCTGCACAGCCGCAGCGAGAAGAGCCGCCACCTGCGCGAGTACTTCGCGCACCAGGGCGTGGCGGCGCCGCGGCTGCTGCGCTGGGGCATCAGTCTCACCGGCGCGCGCTCGCCGGTGGCGCCGCTCGCCGGCAGCGTCATCCGGCGCCAGCTCCGCGGTTTCGCGCAACGCTTCATCGTGGGCCGGGACGCGCGCGACGCCATCCCGGCCCTCAAGGCCCTGCGCGACGCGGGCACCGGCTTCACGCTCGACGTGCTCGGCGAGGCCACGGTCAGCGAGGCCGAGGCGCACGCCTACCAGGCTACCTACCTCGGCCTCCTCGACGGCCTCGCCGCGACCGCCGCGGGCTGGCCGCGAAGCGGCACCGTCGATCAGGCCGCGTGGGGACCGCTCTCGCGCGTGAACCTCAGCCTCAAGATCACGTCGCTCTACTCGCAGATCGACCCCGTGGACTTCGAGGGCAGCGTGGCCGCGGTCAAGGACCGCCTGCGCCCCATCTTTCGCAAGGCCATCGAGACCGGCGCCGCGCTCACGCTCGACCTCGAGCAGTTCCGCTACCGCGACCTCACCCTCGCCGTCTTCACCTCGCTGCTGGACGAGGAGGAGTTCCGCGGCTACGACCACGCCGGGATCGTGCTCCAGGCCTACCTGCGCGACGCGGACAAGGACCTCGACGCGCTCCTCGCCTGGGCGCGGACCCGCGAGCGCGTCTTCAGCCTCCGCCTCGTCAAGGGCGCATACTGGGACTACGAGACCGTGATCGCCGCCCAGGAGGGATGGCCGGTGCCGGTCTTCACGCACAAGCCGGACACCGACGCGATGTACGAGAAGCTCACGCGCGTGATGCTGCAGAGCGCCGACGTCGTGCGGCCGGCCTTCGCCAGCCACAACGTGCGCTCGCTCGCGGTCGCCGTCGAGACGGCCCGCGAGCTCGGCCTCGCCGACGACGCCTACGAGGTCCAGATGCTGCACGGGATGGGCGACCCCATCAAGACGGCGGTGCGCGGCATGGGGCTGCGCCTGCGCGAGTACGCCCCCGTCGGCGAGCTCATCCCCGGGATGGCGTACCTGGTGCGGCGCCTGCTCGAGAACACCGCGAACGATTCCTTTCTGAGGCAGACGTTCGTAGAGGGCGCGGCGGCCGACGAGCTCGTGCTGCCGCCGCAGACGTCCGCCGACTTCGGCGCCGAGCCGCGGCGCCTGCCGCGAGTGGCGGCGACGGACCCGGACGGTCCCGCCGCCTTCGTCAACCAGCCGCACGCCGACTTCTCGCGCCGCGAGCGCCGGGAGGCGTACGACGCGGCGCTCGACGCCGTGCGCGCCCGCGGCGCCCGGCACTACCCGCTGCGCATCGGCGGGCGCGACGTGCAGACGGTCCGCTCGCTCGAGTCCGTCGATCCGGCGGCGCCGGACACGGTGCTCGGCTCCGTAGCCTACGGCGGCCGGGCGGAGGCCGAGGCCGCCGTCGCCGCGGCGCGCGCGGCGCTGCCCGGGTGGCGCGACACCTCAGCCAAAGAGCGCGCCGCAGTCCTCTTCCGCACCGCGGAGCTGATGCGCGGCGAAGGCATGGAACTGGCCGCGCTCGAGGCCCTCGAGGCCGGCAAGACGCGGCGTGAGGCCAACGCCGATGTGGATGAGGCGATCGACTTCCTCGAGTACTACGGGCGCGAGATGCTGCGCCTCGGCGCGCCCCGGCGCATGGGCCACGCCCCCGGCGAGCACAACGAGTACTTCTACCAGCCGCGCGGCGTCGCGCTGGTGATCGCGCCCTGGAACTTCCCGCTGGCGATCCTCACGGGCATGACCAGCGCGGCGCTCGTCGCCGGCTGCCCGGTGATCGTCAAGCCGGCGGGGCCGACGCCGCTCGTCGCCGCCCAACTGGCGTGCCTCCTGGAGGCGGCGGGCGCGCCCGCGGGCACCGTCAACTTCCTGCCCAGCCCGGGCGGCGAGGTCGGTGACTTCCTCGTGCGTCATCCCGGCGTCGACCTCATCTGCTTCACCGGCTCGATGGACGTCGGGCTCAGCATCATCAGCCACGCCGCCCAGCACCCGGCGGCGGACGGCGTCAAGAAGGTCATCGCCGAGATGGGCGGCAAGAACGCGATCATCGTCGACGCCGACGCGGACCTCGACGTGGCAGTCGCGGAGACCATCGTCTCCGCCTTCCACTACTCCGGGCAGAAGTGCTCGGCCGCCTCGCGAGTGATCGTGCTCGAGGCGGCCCACGACGATTTCGTGCGACGGCTCGTCGAGGCCACGCGCAGCCTGCGGGTCGGGCCTCCGGCGGACCCCGGCACGCGCGTCGGTCCGGTGATCACCGCCGAGGCCAGAGCGAAGATCGAGGGCTACATCGAGCAGGGCAAGCGCGAGGCGACGCTCGCCGCCGCCGTGGAGCCGCCCGCGGGCGGCTGGCCCGGCGGCGGCTTCTACGTCGGCCCGCACGTCTTCGTCGACGTCAAGCCCGCCGCCGTCATCGCCCGCGAGGAGATCTTCGGCCCGGTGGTGGCGGTGCTCAAGGCCGCCGACCTCGATGAGGCCCTGACGATCGCCAACGGCGTCAAGTACGCACTCACCGGCGGCCTCATCAGCCGCAGCCCCGCGACGATCGACCGCGTGCGCCGAGAGA
>CAIWHY010000518.1 GCA_903912585.1 uncultured Thermoleophilia bacterium
CCGAGGCGGCGCTCACGACGCGCGTCGACGTCCGCGACGACATCGACGCCGACTTCGGCGCCGCCCTCGACGAGCTCTTCGCCATGGTCGTCGACCGCGGCGAGGACCCGGAAGTGGTGCTGGCGCCGCCGGAGGCGTCCCCAAAAGCCTAGGCGCCTCCGGCGGCGCTCCTTGGGAGCACCGGGGGCGCGTGGAGGTCCGCGGGCTGCCGATCTGCGGCCCCGAGTACGCCGGCGAGGCGCCGCTGCTCGCGCTCGCCGAGCGCTACCGCGTGGCGGCCGAGGACCTCGACGGCTGGACGGTCGCCGTCAATCTCACGCGCGGCGGCTGCCGCATCGGCGATCCCGGGCTGCGCTTCTACGCCGAGAAGCTGGCGGCGCGCGCCGTCCTCGCGCGCGCCGCCCGGCTGGTGGGCCCGCTGCGCGGCGCCACGCACGTCGTGCGTGAGCACCTGCGCGAGCCCTTCGCCGGCGAGCTCGACGTGGAGGCGACCCTCGACAACGTACTCGGGAAGCCGTTCGCCGAGCCCGGCGACTGGGTGCTGGCGCACCGCGAGGAGCGCCGCCACCAGGTCGTCCTCATGGTCGACACGTCGCTCTCGATGTCGGGCGAGAACATGGCGATCGCGGCGACCGCCGCGGCCGTCCTCGCGCTCAAGTTGCGGCCCGAGGACCTCTCGGTGGTGGTCTTCGAGGACAAGGCGACCGCCGTCTCTCGCCTCGAGGTCGCCGATCCGGCGGAGGAGGTCGTGCGCCGCATGCTCGACCAGCCGGTGCGCGGCTACACCAACATCGCCGCCGCGCTGAAGCTCGGCGCCGCCGAGCTGGAGCGCGGCCGCAACCCGCGGCGCAGCGCCCTGCTCATCACCGACGGCGTCGTGACCGCCGGCAAGGACCCGCTGCCGCTCGCGCACCGCTTCTCGCGCCTCTTCGTGCTGCTCACCGAGGACTACAAGATGGACCCCGGGCTCTGCCGCCGCCTCGCCGACGCCGGCGGCGGCGACGTGTTCCCGGTGCGCGCCTACCGGGACCTGCCGGCGCGCATGCTCGATGTGGCCAACCGCGTCCTGCGGTAGACTGTCCCCTCGGGCGCCGCGCCGGGCCCACACTGGTGTCCCACGTCCCGCAAGGAGTCCCGCCGTGTCCGTGCTTGGCTTCGGTAAGCCCAACGTCGAGAGGCTCGCCGCCCTCAACAAGATCGATCAGCTGGTCAAGGCGGCGAACTACAAGAGGGACCCCGCGGTCCGCGAGGCCGCGCGGGCGGCCTTGCTCACCAAGATGGACATCTGCATCCAGACGCTCCAGGCGAAGCACCTGCCGCACGTCTACGCGGCGCGCGAGGCGCTCATCATCATCGGGCCGCCGGCGCGCGACCGCCTCATCTTCATCCTCAAAGAGGGCCACGTGCACCGGCGTCAGGACGCCGCCTACGTGCTCGGTGAGATGCGAGACGAGGAGGCCGTACCGGCTCTGGCTCTCGCCATGCACCACCCCGACGACCTGCTGCGCAAGATCAGCGTCGAGGCACTCGCCAAGATCGGCGGCCCGGAGGCGATCGAGATCCTCAAGGCGGCCTGCCTGGACCACGACCCGCACGTGGCGCGCGCCGCCGGCAAGGCGCTCAACAACCTCGGCGTCCCCAAGGCCTGACGTTCGCCGCCGGCCTCCGCGGCCGGCGCTCCCGGGCGTGGCGTGCCGGGAGCCAGAGGCACTGCGCCTCCGGCTGGGTGAGAAGCTCATGTCGCGTTGGCGGCGGCGCGATAGACTGGCAGCGTCCGCGCGGCCCCCGACCCGGAGGATGACGGCGCATGGTGCGCACGCTCGACGGTACCGTCTTCTCGCGCGTCCTGCGCGCCGGCGCACTCGCCGTCGTGCGCGAGCAAGAGGCGCTCGACCGCATGAACGTGTTCCCGGTGCGCGACGCCGACACCGGGGCCAACCTCGCGGCGACGCTCAAGGCGGCCGCCTCGCGCCTCGGCAGCGTCGCTCCCGACGGCGTCGGCGCCGCCGCGCGCGCCGCCGCGGACGGCGCCCTCGACGGCGCGCGCGGCAACTCCGGCGCCATCTTCGCGCAGTTCCTGCACGGGCTGGCCGGCGGCATGGAGCGGCGCGAGGACGTCAACGGGGCGCAGTTCGCCGACGCAGCCGTGCTCGGCACCGCGTCCGCCTACTCGGCGCTGCTCGAGCCGTGCGAGGGCACCATCCTCTCGGTGCTTCGGGCCTGGTCCGAGGAGCTCCGCTCGCGCACCGCCGACGAGGACTTCACCGAGATGATGCACCGGGGGCTCCTGGCCGCGCGAGTGGCGCTCGCCAACACCCCGCGCCAACTCGAGGTGCTGGCCCGCAACCACGTCGTGGATGCCGGCGGGCAAGGCTTCGTCTTCTTCCTCGAAGGCATCGTCGAGTCGCTGCGCGGCGGACGCGAGACGGCCTGGGTCCCCAGCGAGGCACCCGCCCACGGGCTGCCGCCGTTCTCGGCGGAGCACGACGAGATCGACGACAGCCATCGCTTCTGCACGGAGGCGCTGCTGACGGCGCGCGGCGATGGCGCGCTCTCGCGCGACGCCGTGATGGCGGCGGCGCGGGGGCTCGGCGACTCCCTCGTCGTCGCCGGCGGCGACCGGCGCCTGCGCGTCCACGTGCACACCAACGAGCCGCAGAAGTTCCTCGCCACCGTCGCCGCACTCGGCGAGATCGAGCGCAGCAAGATCGACGACATGGTGCTGCAACAGCTCGCCGGCCGTGAGGCG
>CAIWHY010000519.1 GCA_903912585.1 uncultured Thermoleophilia bacterium
CTTCGCGCGCGAGCTCAAGCGTGCGGGCTGGGACGGGCTCATCGTGATCGGCGCCTCGCGGCGCCCGGCGTTGCTGCACGTCACCGCCGAGGGCGCGGACGTGCTTGACGTGACCGATCTCTGGGGCGGGCAGATCAAGCCCACGGAGGCGGCCGTCAAGGAGCTGCTCGGCGACCCCAAGGTGCAGGTCGCTTCCATAGGCCCTGCCGGCGAGAACCTGGTCCGCTACGCCAGCATCCTCACCGACAAGCATCGCGCCTTCGGGCGGGGGGGCTGCGGGGCCGCGATGGGCAGCAAGAAGCTCAAGGCCATCGCGGTGCGCGGGACGGGCGGGCTGCCGGTCGCGGATCCGGTCGCGCTGAAGGCGGCCGGCAAGGCGGCCCGCGAGGAGTGCATGGCGGAGGAGTTCGTGAAGACGGAGCTTTCCCCATACGGTACGCCGAGCTTCTACGCCTCGCTCTCAGACGTGGGCACGCTGCCCACGAAGAACTGGCATCGGGGCAGCTACCCTGAGTCGCTGGGCGAGCTCGACCACGGTCCGTACCACGAGAAGCTCGTCGTGAAGAGGTACGCCTGCTCGGGATGCCCCATCGGCTGCGGACGACTGACCAGCCTCAAGCAGTCGGCCGGCTACCCGCTCGAGGAGGGTGGCGGACCAGAGTACGAGGCGGTCGCCGCCTTCGGCAGCAAGCTGCTCAACAACGACATCGTCTCGGTCGCCGCCGCCAATCACCTGGCCAACGACCTCGGCCTCGACGTGATCTCCACCGGGCAGGTGATCGCCACGGCCATGGAGTGGTACGAGACCGGGGTGCTGGCGCGCGATCGCACCGATGGCCTGGTGCTCACCTGGGGCAACAAGGATGCGATGATGACCTTGATCGGTGCCATCGCTCGTCGCGAGGGTCTCGGCGACCTCCTTGCCGAGGGCGTGCAGCGGGCGGCGGTGGCACTCGGCCCCAAGGCCGCCGAGGCGGCGATGCACGTCAAGGGTGTGGAGATGGCCGCGGACGGCGTGCATGCGAGTCACAGCATGACGATCGTGCAGGCCTGCAGCGCCCGCGGTGCCGACCACCTGCGTCCCTACACGTCGGCGATCGACGCGCTCGGCTGGCGCAGCGAGGAACTTGGCATCGTCGGCGACATCGACCCCTTGGCCGACGGCGAGAAGGCCTGGGTCAAGCCGTTCCAGGAACTGTGCATGGCCACGAACCTCATGGGCGTCTGCCTGTTCACGGTGATCACGCTGGCCGTTCTCCCGTCGACGTTCGCGAAGCTGATGACGGCCGCGACCGGAGAGCCCTGGACGAAGGAGCTGCTGCTCGAGGCGGCCGAACGCACGATCGACCTCGAGCGCGTGATCAACGGACGCTACGGGCTGGACCGCGCGGCCGATGTGCTGCCTGAGCGTTTCTCGCGCGAGACCGTAGAGGATGGTCCGGGCCACGGTACGGTGATCGACGTCGACGTGGTGCTCGACAGCTACTACGAGGCGATGGGCTGGGCGCTCGGCGACGGGCTGCCAACGCCGGAGACCCTGTCGCGGCTGGGCTTGGAGTGGACGGCCGGGCGCACCGAGGTCGGGGCCGGCTGACTGGTCGAGAAGCCTGGCGCCTGGTCGCATCTGGTGGCACGTGCTCTGTGGAGATGCAGAGGCCGCAGGGGCTGCTCCGTGCGGCCGTCAAGCCTGCAAGCGGGCCCCACGGCGCCACACGGCTTCGATCGACAGGGTGTCGGTGATATCCGTGGCCGGATCGCCTTTCACGAGCAGCAGGTCCGCCCGGGCGCCCGGCGCGATCCTCCCTCGGTCGTCCAGCCCGAACCGCCGCGCAGGCGTGCTGGTCGCCGCTCTCAAGGCTTCCGTGGGCGTCAGACCGGCGTCTACCAGCAGCTGGAGCTCGCGATGCAGGCTGACGCCGTGGGCAAGACCGCCCAGGATCGGGAGCGGTTCCGACACGTCGGAGCCGGCGAGGATGTCGACGCCGGCATCACGAAGCGCGCGGACGGTGGCGAAGGTGTCTTCGAGCTTCCCTTGTGGGTAGACGTCCATGCTGCGCGAGAGGGAGTCCAGCCACTGCCGGCTGAGCCTCGAGCTCACGCGCTCGTCGGCGGCCAGCGCGGCGCCACTGTGCCCAAGAGCCGACGAGATCGTCACCACCGTAGGGATGACAAACGCCCCTGATGAGGCGATGTCCGCGATCAGCTCCGGCGTGTGCGGGCGATCGAAGAAGACGTGCCCCAGTCCATCCGCTCCGGCGCCGACGGCCCTCCTGGTGGCGTCCGCGGTCGTCACGTGGACGATCGCGAGCCTCTCAAGCCGATGAGCTTCCTCCACGGCTGCATGAAGGGTCTCTTCATCCAGCACGGGAAGTCCGGGGAAGCCGATGCAGTCTCCTCCCTCGATGAAGATCTTGACGTAGTCCGCACCTCGGGCGACCTGCTTGTCCACGAACTCCACGGCCTCGCCGGCGTCCCGCACGAATGGATAGCGGTAGAGCAGGCGTATGAGCAGGTTGTTGCTCGAGCTCATGTACTGGGTCGGGTGACCGCCCACCGGAGTCACGCCCATGCCGGGGGAGCGCACGTCCGCGACGTCGTCGCGCCCGGCGATCCGCCGGCGCTGCCGCGCCGACCAGCGGCCCATCATCTCGAGCTCCGTGGTCACGCCGAACCTCAGTGCGTCGCGCAGGCCGTCCATGTCGGTGTGGACGTGTGAGTCGATGAGGCCCGGCAGCAGCGTAGACCCATCGGCGTCGACGATCTGCGCCCCTGGGGGGACCGCGCCGCCGACCGACAGGACCTGCGTTCCCTCTATCACGACGGTCCGGGACGCACTGATGTCGTGCCCGTCGAACACTAGTGCGTTCTCGATCGCAGTGATCACAGCCGCGTATCCCTTCGGAACAGGCCGCCGCCTTCGGCGGCCAGGATGCTCGAGACGCGCGCCGTGTTCCCGACGTTGCGCGCGCTGCCGTCGATCGCGATGACGTTCATCGTCCTCCTTGTGCGGCCGGGGCAAGGAATGCCCTGAAGGGGTGCGCAGAAGATACACCACGATCCCGACTGTCACGCGGCAGTACGCGGCAGCACCCGCTGTCGTTGTCCGGCGGCGCTGAGACGGCCTCGCGACTGCCCGGCCCTCGGGCGTTGCCGGGTATGCTCCGCATGAGATGGAGACCGCCAGCCGACCCAATGAGGGGTTGATCCGCCAGGCGCGCCTCGCCGAGGCTCTGACGCTCGCCTGGATGGTGGTCGAGCTCGTGGTGGCGCTCTGGGCGGGCATCACCGCGCGCTCGGTCGCCCTCACGACCTTCGGCGTCGACAGCGGCATCGAGCTCTTCACCGCCGCGGTCGTGCTGCGCCAGCTCCTGCTGCACACCGACCGCGCCAGCGACGAGGAGCTCGACGCCCGCGAGCGCCAGGCGTCCGGCCTCGTCGGCTGGGGCCTCTACGGCCTCATCGTCTTCATCGTGGCGACGTCGGTCTGGAGCCTCGCGACCCGCAGTCATCCCGAGTCCTCGACGGCCGGCCTCGTGCTCGCGGTCGCGGCGCTCGTCATCATGCCGCTTCTCTGGCACTGGCGGCGGCGACTTGCGAAGGAGCTGGAGAGCCCGGCCTTGCGCGCCGACGCTGCCTGCTCGCTGGTCTGCATCTACATGTCCGCGACACTCCTTGTCGGCCTGCTGCTCAACCGTCTCTTCGGCTGGTGGTGGGCCGACCCGGCGGCAGCGCTGGCGATGATCTGGTGGATCCGTGGCGAGGCCGCGGAAGCGCTGGAGGCGGCGCGGACGGGCAAGCGCGAAGACGATTGACGCCGCTCCAGAAGCGAACGGAGCCGCCCGCGGTACGTCTCTCGATCAGAGGCGGGGAGCGTTGCTACGTGGAGAAGGCGCGCGTCGTGAGCAAGAACACTGCTGGATCGTTGCCGCGAGTCCTGATGCTCGTCGCGGTCACGATCGTCGCGGCCGCCCTGCTTGCGGCGTGCGGCGTGGCGGGCGGTCAAACAGGGATCCTCGAGGGCAAGGTCACGCTGGGACCGGTCTCGCCGGTCCAGCAGGTCGGCGGCCCGCCCGGCACCCGGCCCTACGCCGCGACCCTCGACGTCGAGACGCTGGGGGGCGACGTGGTCGCCGTTGTGAAGTCGGGCAGCGACGGCGCCTTCTCAGCGCGGCTCAAGGCCGGCAGCTACCGGCTCGTGCCGCGCGCGCCCGAGGGTCGGCCCTTCCCTCGCGCCGCGCCTCTCAGCGCGACCGTGCTGGCCGACCGGACTGTCAAAGTCACGATCGCCTACGACAGCGGCATCCGCTGAGGCAACGCCGGGTCAAGGGAGCGGCGGGCGCGCTGGGCCCAGCGCGGGCCCAGCGGTCGAGACTGCGCGCGCGTTCCGCGTCGTGCGCCAGAGGTCAGTACGGGGCGGCTCCGGCGAAGTCGCGCGCCATCGTCGCGGTGATACTGCGGACCACGCTCCGGTCGCGTGTGATGATCCCCATGTTGCGATCGGCCTGCATCATCGCTCTCGTGAAGTTGATACTGCCCACATACACGGTGCGGCCGTTGACCGAGATCGCCTTGGACTGGATGTAGAGCGGTGCCGTGGGGGCGTAGAGGCTCACGTGCACGCCGCCGGCGACGAGGGTGGCGAACGCAGCCGTCCAGTCCGGGTTCGCCGTCATGGTCAGGTCGACGGTGACGCCTCTCCTCACGGCCGCGATCAGCGCCTGGTCGATGGCGGCGCTGTCGAGCTGCTCGTCCTCGGCGTAGAGCGTGGTGCCGGGGCGGGCGGACCCGATGAGCTTGACCAGGGGCCTCTGGGCGCCCGGCGACCAGATCAGCTGCGACCCTTTGGGCACGACGCCGCGGGCCGGCGGCTTGTGGTTGTGCCGGAAGTCGGTGTTGAAGGTCGCCGCCACCCCGGCCACCGTGGCGGGGTTGTCGGCGACCACGATCCAGCCCCGGATGACGGAGTAATAGGCGGCGTTGAGGTTGCAGCTCATCACCGCGACGGCGCGGCCGTCGCGGACGATGCTCTTCTGGTGCCAGAGCACGCCGGGCCAGGCCCACCTCACCTTGACGCCGTGCGCCTTGAGGTCGTCGTAGGCCGGCTGGTTCGCCGTCTTGTTGCCGGGGGTCGAGTCGAGCAGCACGCGCACCGCCACGCCGCGCCTGGCGTCGGCGATGAGGGCGGCGGTGGCCGCGGGGTCGATCAGCGAGTACATCGTCATGTCGAGGCTCTTGCGCGCGGACGAGATGAACCGGTAGACGGGCTTGTACCCGGCCCCGGGTTCGGTCGTGAGCTTGTAGGCGCCGGCGCTCGCCATCACGGGCAGCGCCAGCATCAGCAGCAGCGTCAGTGCGACGAGCGCGATCGAGAGTCGACGACGCATGCGGACTCCTTGTTCCGGCCGGGGCCGTAGACCCTCGATGATGGTGGCGGAGCCGGCGGAGTGAGCGCCGCGGCTACTCCGCGTCGGGCAGGTGCTCGGCGTGGCCCTGCTCGGGCGGGGCGCCGACGATGAGGACGACCGCCTCGGCGTTGCTCTCGTTGCGCAGCTGCTGGGCGGTGCCGGTCTCGACGACGGCGACCGTGCCGCAGGGCAGCTCGACGCGCTCGGCCGACTCGCCCAAGAGCAGCGTGGCCGTGCCTTCGAGGACGACGAACATCTCTTCCTGGACGTGCTCGATGTGGCGGCTGCCGTGCGCTCCGGGTGGCAGGCGCCAGATGTTGGCGCGCATCGTGTGGAGCGCCTCGGAGAGGGAGGCGCGGCCGCGCCGCACGTCGCCGCGCTGCGCCGCCTGGAACTCGCGCTCGCCGGGTCTGAAGATCATGAAGCCCATGACGGCAGTCTGGCCGACCCGGCGCGCGTGCGCAACCGCCGCCTGCGCCAGGTGGCCCCGGCCAAGCCGGTATAGGGTTGACTCCTCACCGTCGTCGGATGCCCGTCCGGCGCGCAGGCCCGCCGGGAGGCACGCATGATCGCAGAGCAGAAGAGCCGACTCCTGGAAATCTGGTCCACGTACTTCCCCGGCGCCGAGCTGCCCGTCGCCTTCTTCCGGTCCGACGAGGCACACGGCGCCGCGCCCAGCCGGCCCGCCAAGGGCTGGCGCTGCTTCATCGGCGACTTGAAGGCCGTGCGCAGCGGCGCGTCCGTGTACTACGCGCGTGAGACCGTCGGCTGCGGCAGGCGCTACCTGGGGCTCGAGACGAGCCTGCGCAAGGACTTCCAGTCCTTCCTCTCGTGCGGCATCGCCGGGGAGCTGGAGGGCGAGCGCTACAAGCAGACGCCCGAGCTCGTCTC
>CAIWHY010000520.1 GCA_903912585.1 uncultured Thermoleophilia bacterium
CGCGGGCGGCCCGGCCCATCTCGCGGCGGCGACCTTCGTCGGCGAGGATCGCGCGGATGGCCCTCGCGAGGGCCGCGCGGTCGTCGCCCGGCACCACCAGCCCCGTCTCGCCGGGCAGCACGCCCTCGCGCGGCCCGCCACGGTCGCACACGACCGCGGGCAGGCCGGCGGCCTGCGCCTCGAGCACCACGAGCCCGCAGGTATCCGTGCAGCTCGGGAACACGAAGACGTCGCCGCTCGCATAGACGCTCGCCAGCTCGTCCTGCGGGACGAACCCGAGGAAGGTGGCCGGGTAGTCGCGCAGCTCGTCTTCCATGGCGGCCCGGTACGGCCCGTCGCCGGCGACCACCAGGCGCGCCGGCACGCCGGCGTCGACGAGCGTGCGGAAGGCACCGGCGAGCGCGTCGAGGCCCTTCTCGCGCGAGACCCGGCCGGCGTACACGAGCGTGTGCCGGCCGCGGCTCGCCGGACCGCTGACCCCACCGTCCAGGCTGCCGGCTTCCCGCACGGCGCCCGGCACGGCCGCCGCAGCGTCGCGATCCCCGTCCTCCGCGCGCGCCGGCGCGAACAGTTCGGCGTCGACCCAGCGCGGGAGCACGCTCACGCGCCGCGGGTCGAGCCCGCGCGCCACGAGGTCGCGGGCGGTGGCGCGGGACGGCGCGAACACCTCGTCCATGGCGCCGTAGAACCACATCACGTACCGCCACGACAGGCGCTGGTAGGGCGTGCCGGGGCAGAGCCTCTCGGCGTGCCTCGCGAGGTCGGTGTGGAACGTGGCGCCGATGGGCAGGTGCAGCAGCTTCGCGGCGAGCATGGCGACGAGCCCCATGCCGCTCGCGGTGCTCGCGTGGATGGCGGTGAAGTCGTTCTCCTCGAGGTAGTCGAGGATGTCGACGATCGGCGGCGTGGTGAGCGGGTAGTCCGGATCGACCGGCAGGGGACGCCACGCCAGGGCCTGGAAGTTGACCGCTCCGTGAAGTGGGCCGCTGGGCGCCGGCGTGCTGACCATGACCTCGAGGTCGACGCCGCGTTCGCCGGCGGTCTCCGCCAGCCGGCGCACGCTGAGTGACACGCCGTTGACCTCCTCCCACGTGTCGGTGAAGACGGCGACCTTGGGGCGCGGCGGCTCGCCGCCGAGGAAATACTGGCGCAGGCGCTCCTGCGAGGCGCGGTCGCGGCTCTGGATGCTCCACGAGATGAAGTGCGGCAGCTGCAGGAAGTGGACCATGGCGACGGCGAAACGCTTCTGCAGGCGGCGCTTGAGCCCGAGATGGACGCCGGGGTCGATGAGCGCCTGCAGATGCAGGCTGATCACGTCGTCCGCCAGGCGCTGCGACACCTCGAAGAGCCGTCGGTTGAGCTCCCGCGAGCCGACGGCGCAGAGGCCGTCCCGGTCCGCGACGAGCGTGCCGATCTCGCGCTCGAGCAGCTCCTCCCACGCCGGGCCGCGCCCGTCCCCGTCCGCGTAGAGGCCGGGCACGATGTTGCGCACCCCGCGCTTGGCCTTGTCGAGGACGGGGACGTCGCGGCCGATCCTGCCGAAGCCCTTGCGCACCAGCTTGACGGTGCGCCGGCGCGGCTGCTCCTCGTCGAGGCGCAGCATCTCCCGGAAGCGCCAGAACGCGGACGCGTAGATGCTGTTCGCAAGGATGCGCGCGTCGCCTTCTTCGCCGGCCGGCTCACCGGCGCCGGCGGCCACGGCGCCGAGGAACCCCTCGACGCTGCCGTCGCACTCCGCCGCGGTGTGGACGCCGGCGACGAACAGGCCGCTGTGGTCGTCCGAGCCGCCGGTGAGCGCCTTGCGCCAGGGGGTCTCGCCGTACGGCTCGATGCGCTGGCGCGCCGCCATGCCGGCGATGCGCTCCGGCGTGAGGCTCGCGGCGATCTCGCGGAGCAGGCCGTTGCAGCGCAGGACGCGAGCGCCGTTGCGGCCCTCGAGCACGTTGAAGAGCAGCAGCAGCTTCTCGACCACGTCCTCGGTGAGCTCGCCGGTCATGTCGAAGAGCGGGTGCGCGAGGTAGTGGAGCACGCCGGCCTCGCGCAAACAGGCGACCAGGTCGTAGATCGAGGTGCGCGCCTGGAGCGCCGCGGCGAAGGTCGCTTCGTCGATGCCCAGGGCCACGACGTGCACGCGGCAGCCGTTCTCCGGGAACCACGTGTCGAACTCGGTGCTCAGGAAGGTGCCGGGCAGGTGCGCGATGGCGAACGAGCCATCGAGCGTGTTGTGGTCGGTGACGGTGACGAAGTCCATGCCGCGCGCGCGCGCGGCGGCGTAGACGTCCGCAGGCTCGGTGTAGCACTCGCGGCCGCCGAGCCGGCGGATCCACGGATTGGTCGGGTTGGCCGAGCACTTCGAGTGCACGTGAAGGTCGGCCCGGCAGATCACGCGAGGAGGAGTCACGGCTTCACTCTACCGCATGCCGCGCGCCGCGGCCGCGGACGCCGATGAGCGCCGGCACACGGCGACCGCCGGCGTCGCCGGCCTTTACAGCGGCCTGCCTT
Organism: uncultured Thermoleophilia bacterium; assembly: GCA_903912585.1. Classification (GTDB taxonomy): domain Bacteria; phylum Actinomycetota; class Thermoleophilia; order UBA2241; family UBA2241; genus CAIXSE01. The sequence goes on from CAIWHY010000520.1 coordinate 2,503, forward strand.
TGCGGCTACCCTCGCGATATGTCCGAGATGCGCCACTCCGTGCTCACTGCCATCGGTGACGACCGCCCCGGCCTCGTCGCCGAGGTCACGCGCTACGTGCTGGAGCGCGGCGGCAACCTCGAGGACAGCCGCATGGTCAACCTGCACGGGCAGTTCGCCATGATGATGCTGGTGGCCGGTCCAGACGAGGCGATCGACCGCGTCCGCGACGGCATCGCGCAGCTCGAGCGCGAGGCCGGCGTGCACGCGGAGCTGCGCATCGCTGAACAAGGCGGCAAGGCGGCGGTCTCCGCGGCCATGCCGTACAGGCTCAACACCTGGGCGATGGACCACCCGGGCCTGATGCGCTCCATCGCCCAGCTGCTCGGCGAGCTGGGCGTCAACATCGAGAGCGTCGAGACCGCGCTCCGCTCCGCGCCGTATACCAACGCGCCGCTCTTCGAGATGGAGCTCGTCATCTCGGTGCCGGAGCGGACGCCCGTGGCCGAGTTGCGCGAGGCGATCGGGCGGCTCTGCGACGAGCTCAACATCGACTGGAAGCTCGCGGCGCTCTAGACGTCGCGTCGCGCTTCGGGCTTCGCGTCGCCACGCACGTCTCGCGCCGCCCTCCCAGATTGCGCGGCGCCCTCTAGGCTTCGGCGGCGAGGATCCGCGCCGCCTCGTCCACAGCGAACTCCGGCCACGGCACGGGCCGCCCGTCGCGTAGCGCGGTGACGGTGGCGGCCGTGGTCCTGGATCCGTCGCCGGATGCCGCGGACTCGCCGCCCGCGACGCGGCCTCTCACGTGCGCGCCGCCGAGCTCGCCGATGTCCGCGGCGGCGATCCCCGCCGCGGCGAGCCGGCCGATCAGCGCCTCCACCTCCGCCGGGTCGCAGCAGACGAGCAGGCTGCCCGAGCCGATGAGGCCGAGCGGGTCGGCGCCGAGGAGGGCGCAGAGGCGCGCAGCCGGGGGAAGCACCGGCACGCGATCGGCGTAGACCACGACGTCGCGGCCGGCCGCCGCCGCGAGCTCGCGCAGGGCCGTGGCCAGCCCGCCTTCGGTGACGTCGTGCATGGCGCGCACGCCGGCGAAGCCGGCGGCGATGCGCGCCTCGGGTACGACACTGGCGCAGTCCAGAAGGTCACGGCAGACGGCCAATTCGGCGTCGCTCATGCCGAGGGCGCGGAGGCGCTCGCCCAGCTCGCGAGCGAGCAGCGCCGCGCCCTCTACGGCCAGGCCCTTGGTGAGCAGGACGCGGTCGCCGGCGCGCACCGCGCGCTTCTCGCGCAGGTCGCTCCGGCGCGCGACGCCGATCGTCGTCGCCGCGACCACGGGGCGCGTGACGGCGTCGGTCACCTCGGTGTGACCGCCGATGATGGTCACGCCCTGTGCGGCGGCGGCGTCGCCGAGCTCGGCCAGCAGCGCCAGCGCCTGCGACGGCGTCGCGCCGAGCGGCAGGAGGACCGTGGTCAGCAGCCAGCGCGGTTCGGCGCCCGAGGCGGCGATGTCGTTCGCGTTCACCAGTACCGCGAAGCGGCCGAGCTCGCCGCTGACGAGCGTGATCGGGTCGCCGTGGGCGACGATCGTGTCGACTCCGGCGACGTCGAGAGCGGCGACGTCCTCGCCGACGCCGGCCGCCACGAGGACGGCGTCGTCGGACGCGGGCAGACGCTCGAGGTGACGCCCGAGCAGGTCGTTGGGCAGCTTGCCGGCGGGGAGCGGGAGGCCGAGGCGCACGACGTCGCGCAGTTCGCCGAGGCGATGCACGACGAAGTCGCAGGCAGCGCCGTCGGGGCAGTCGCCGGCGCCTCCCGTCGACGCGTTCGTGAGGTAGGCGGTCACGGCGCCGGCGGCGCGGCCGGCAAGCATATCGAGGAGGTAGTCGCCGACCACGAGCGTCTCCGTCGGCAGCACGCCCATGAGGCCGGCGGCGTGCACGACGCCGTCGGGCGCCGGCTTGGGCGGCACGCGGTCGTCGCGCGTGAGCACGACGTCGAACCCGCCGGTCGTGAGGCGCGCGAACCCCGCGAGCGCGCGCTCCACCGCCGCGAGGCCGTTGCGCGTGAGCACGCCGACCTTGAGGCCGAGTGCGCGCAGGTCGTCGAGCAAGGCTTCGGCGCCCTCGTTGGGCGCGCTCGCGGCGGCGCCGGCCAGCTCGAAGCGCTCCAGGGCGACGAGGGCGTCGTCCCGCCGCGAGCC
>CAIWHY010000521.1 GCA_903912585.1 uncultured Thermoleophilia bacterium
AGACAACGCCGGTCACGGCTCAGCCGCCGGCGCCGCCGGCCAGCTTCGCCTTGAAGTCCTGGATGGCGCCTACCGGCGTGGGGTCGACGCCGTAGAGGAGCGCAAGGTAGAACGAGGCGTAGTCGCCGAGCTGGACGAGAGAGAACAGGCGCGCGAGCCGCGAGGAACCGCGCGCCGCGGCGTGGACGCAGTCGACGCCGCGCGCCTCGAGCTCGCCGGCGGTGAGCGTAGCCCGGCGCCGCAGCCGCTCGTCGCCCTGGCCGTCGCCAAGGAACACGGCCAGGCTGGCGGCGGCCACGTGCGGCAGGCTCGTCCAGCCCATCAGCTCGTTGTGGTCCAGCTCGGGAAGCTCGTTCCAGAAGGCGGGCGCCTTGGCGTTCTCGTTGATCTGCCCCTTCCAGCGGCGCGCCGCCGGCACGGTGAGGCCGGCGCCGTAGACCAGCGCCTGCCGCTTGTGCAGGCGCGCCGCGAGCGCCTTCGCCTCATTGGCGGGGCCGGCCGCGTCGGGGCCGTACTCGATGTTGCCGGCGCGCAGGAGCTCCGCCGCCTCGGCGACGCCGGCGTCGGCCGGCGGCGTGAGCCCGGCCGCCGAGAGCGCCGCGAGGATCGGCATCGCCAGATACCCGACGCAGGCGCGCGGCTGGCCGCCGCCGGGGATCGTCACCAGCGGCAGGCCGCGTGCGCTCGCGAGCGCGGCCAGGGCACCGCCGGAGGCCACGCACACAGGGACGCAGCCGCGCTCGAGCGCGAGCGCCGTGCAGGCGAAGGTCTCCTCGGTCTCCCCCGAGTAGCTCGCCGCGATCACCAGCGTCTGCGGGCCGATCCACGCGGGGACGTCGTAGCCGCGCACGACCGCGGCGGGGACGCCGAGACTCGTGGCGGCGAGGATGAGGTCGGCGCCGATGGCCGAGCCGCCCATGCCGAACACGGCAAGGCCGGTGGGCCGCGCCGGAGGCGCGGCGGCTCCGGCCCCGTCGAACACGCCGGCGAGGCGCTCGCGCGCCGAGGCGTATCCGGCCGTGAGCTGGCGCGGCAGGCCGGCGATGGCGCCCAGCATGTCGCCGGCGTCGAGCTCGGCGACCAGCTCCGGACCGAGCTCGGCGGCGGACGCCGCGGCGGTCCGCAGCGTCGCGCCCGCGTCGCCGCCCACGTCAGCCTTCCAGGATGATGCCGAGCACGAGGTCGCGCTTCTCTTCCATCAGCTCGCTGCTGTCGGCGCCGAGGTTGAGACGCACGAGCGGCTCCGTGTTGGACGAGCGCACGTTGAAGTGCCAGTCGGGGTAGTCCACGGAGACGCCGTCGAGCTTGGTGATCTCGCCGTCGGCGAAGCGGGCCTCGAGGCGCGCGAGCGCGGCGGGCGCGTCGGCGACCGTGGAGTTGATCTCGCCGCTGATGAAGTACTTGGAGCGCAGCGGCTCCAGGAGCTCGGCCATCGTCGCGCCCTTCTGCGACAGCAGCTCGAGGATGAGCAGCGCCGGGATGAAGCCCGAGTCGGCGTTGTAGTTGTTGCGGAAGTAGTAGTGGCCCGACACCTCGCCGCCGAACAGCGCGCCTTCGCGGCGCATGCGCTGCTTGAAGAAGGCGTGCCCGACGCGGTTGAGCAGGGGCACGCCGCCGTTGGCCGTGATCATGTCCGGCACGGCGCGGCTGGCGCGCAGGTCGTAGAGGATCGACGCGCCGGGGTTCTTGAGCAGCAGTGCCTCGGCGAGCAGCGCGGTGACGAAGTCGCCGGGCACGAACTCGCCGTCCTCGTCGATGAAGAAGCAACGGTCGGCATCGCCATCCCAGGCGATGCCGAGGTCGGCCCGCTCCGCCACGACCCGGGCCCGCACCTCGCGGCTGTTCTTCTCGAGCAACGGGTTGGGCTCGTGGTTGGGGAACGTGCCGTCGACGTCGAAGTACAGCTCCACGCGCTCGATCGGCGTGCCCTCGAAGACGCGCGGCGCCAGCTTGCCGGCGACGCCGTTGGCGGCGTCCATCACGACGCGGTACGGCATCAGCGCAGAGACGTCGACGAGCGCGCGCAGGTGCTCGACGTAGGCGGGATACAGGTCCACCGCTTCGCCGGCCACACCCGCCACCGGAGGCGGCATCTCGGCGATCGCCTGGCTGCGCTGCTTGAGCTCGGGGATGCCCTGGTCGCCGCTGAGCGGCAGCGCCCCCT